>DATKAL010000326.1:0-12217 GCA_035498135.1 Anaeromyxobacter sp. | reverse complement strand
CACGCGGGCCGGGGGCCGGCCTCCGCCGCGTCGGTCTTGCACGGTGCACGACGCCGAGGCCCCGACCGTGCAGGGTGCCGGAGGCGCGGCGGCCGCGCCTCCGGGGCGGCCCCTCCGGGCGCGGGACGCCTCCCGAGGGGGACGCGTATCCTGGGTCGTCCGCGGGGAAGGCGCCGCGCCCCGCGCCGGGGAGGCCGCCATGGAGCTCGAGGCGATCCGGATCGAGAAGCCCGACGACGTGAACGTGATCGTCGGCCAGGCCCACTTCATCAAGACCGTGGAGGATCTCCACGAGACCCTGGCGCAGAGCGGGGGCCGGCTGCGCTTCGGGATCGCGTTCTGCGAGTCCTCCGGCCCCCGCCTGGTGCGCCGCTCGGGGAACGACCCCGAGCTGGTGGAGCTCGCCACCCGGACCGCGAGCCGGGTCGGGGCGGGCCACAGCTTCGTGGTCGTGCTCCGCGATGGCTTCCCGGTGAGCGTGCTGAACGCGATCAAGCAGGTGCCCGAGGTCTGCGCCATCTTCTGCGCCACGGCGAACCCGGTGGAGCTCCTGGTGGCGACGACCACGGGAGGCCGCGGGATCGTGGGCGTGGTGGACGGCGGCGCGCCGCTCGGGGTCGAGGGCGAGGCCGACGTGGCCGAGCGCAAGCAGCTCCTCCGCCGCTTCGGCTACAAGCTCTGAGCGGGTGCGGGGAGGGGGCGCCGCCCGCTCTCAATGAACGGGCTCCTCCCACCACGGCCACGGGCCGCGGTGGACCGGCCGCTCGGGCGCCCGCGAGTGCTCGAGGATCTCCCCGGCCAGGGTCGGCGACTGGAGGGCGACGTCGTCGATGCTCAGCAGCCCCGCCAGCCGGCCGGCGGCGTCCAGCACCACCAGGCGCCGCACCGCCGCCAGCTCCATCCGCGTGGCCGCGTCGGCGAGCTCCTCGTCCTCGCGGCAGGAGACGACCTGGGCGGTCATGGCGCTCGCGACGCTCGTCCCCTCCGGCTCGCAGCCGGCCGCGACCGCGCGCACCACCACGTCGCGATCGGTGATCAGCCCCACGACGCGACCGTCCTCGCACACGGCCAGCGCTCCCACGCCGAGGTCCCGCATCCTCCGGGCGGCCTGGGCCAGCGATTCGTTGGGGCCGATCGCCTCGGCTCCGCGGGTCATGGCGGTCGCGACCAGCATGGCGTCACCTCGAGGGCCACCCCGGCGGCGACCGACCGGGGCTCGCCCGCGGCCATTCTCCCGCTGGAGGGGGAACGGGGGCGGGCGAGCCTCCCGGCGCCTTGGGGCGACCCGATGGCCTGCGCGAAGGAGCGCGGCCTCCCTATACTTCCGCGCCGTGCGGGTCCACCTGGTCGACGGCACCTTCGAGCTGTTCCGGGCCCACTTCTCGAAGCGCCCGGGCCATCTCGCCCCCGGGGGGTGGGAGGCCAAGGCCACCGTCGGGCTGGCGAGCGCGCTGGTCGCCCTGCTCCACGACGAGCGCGAGGCGGTCACCCACCTGGCGGTGGCCTTCGACAACCCGATCCGCTCGTTCCGGAACGACCTGTGGCCCGGCTACAAGACCGAGGAGGGCGTCCCGCCGGAGCTGCTCGCGCAATTCGACGCCGCCGAGGAGGCGGCCCGCGCCCTGGGCGTGACGGTCTGGTCGATGCGCGAGTTCGAGGCGGACGACGCCCTGGCCACCGGCGCCGCCCGCTTCGCCGAGGCCGCGGAGCAGGTCCGCATCCTCACGCCCGACAAGGACCTGGGGCAGTGCCTGCGCGGGCGGCGGGTGGTGCAGGTCGATCGCCTCCGCGGGCGCGAGATCGACGAGGAGGCGCTCCTCGCCCGGCGCGGGATCCGGCCGCAGAGCGTCCCCGACTGGCTGGCGCTGGTGGGCGACGACGCCGACGGGATCCCCGGCCTCAGCGGCTTCGGGGAGAAGACCGCCTCCGCGCTCCTCGGGGTTCACCGGCACCTCGAGCAGATCCCTGCCGACCCGGCCGGCTGGCCGCCCGGGATCCGCGGCGCGGCCGAGCTCTCCCGCGAGCTCGAGCGCCGGCGGGAGGACGCGCTCCTCTTTCGCCGGCTGGCCACGCTGGTGCTCGACGTGCCGCTCCCCGAGTCCCTCGAGGACCTCCGCTGGCCGGGCGTCCCGCGCGATCTCCACGCACGGTGGTGCGCCGCGCTCGGCGCGCGCTCGCCCCTGGCGGCGCTGGGGGATCGCGCCCGCTGGGCCGGGGCGTGAGCGGGTTCAGTAGGAGACCACCAGCGTCCCCCGGAAGGTGAGGGGGACGGCGGGGTGGACGTGCAGGCCATCCACCCCCTGAGGCGGCTCGTTCAGGGCGAGGACGCGCGACGTGTACCAGTAGGAGATGTCGTCCACCCGGGCGTTCAGGAGGTTGAGCACGGTCAGCTCCAGGCGGACGTGCTCCGAGAGGTCGTAGCTCCCCTGCGCGTTCAGGAGGGTCGACGCCGAGGAGCGGATGCTGTCGTCCTCGATGAGCGGGCGGGGGCCGAAGTAGCGGAGGAAGATCGCCGCCGTCCAGGGCCCGAGCCGGTGGATCGTGGCGCCGGCGGAGAGCGCCTGCTCGATGGAGCCGGGGATGTACGGGCCGGCGGGGTCGGGCGCGGTGAAGCGCGCCTTGGAGATGGCCACGTCGAGGTCGAAGAGGAGCCAGCGGAGCGGCTGCCAGCGGGCGCTCCACTCCAGCCCCTGCCGGTGAGAGGGCCGTGATGGCTCGGTGGTGCCGGCGTCGCCGGTGAAGAGCAGCTCGGAGTCCATGTCGAGCTGCCAGAGCGCCAGCGACGTCTGGACGCCCGGGACGACCTCGGTGCGGAGCCCGGCCTCGCTCCCGCGGGTGCGGACGAGCGGGGTCACCGGCTCGACGGGAGTGACGTGGTCGACGGGATCGACCCGCATCGTCGTCCCGCGCGCGTCGTTCGAGTGGAAGCCGAGGCCGAAGTTGGCGAAGAGCTCGGTCCGGGCCCAGGGGCCGAGGATCGCCGAGACCTTGGGGGAGGCGATCCCGGCCGTCTGGACGCCGGAGTTCTCCGGGGTGCTGCTCGAGACGTCGAAGCGGTACTGGTCGTAGCGGACGCCGGCGACGGAGCGGAGCCAGGGGGTCCACCGGCTCTCCAGCTCGGCGAAGACGCCGCCGCTCGCCTCCACCACGTCGTCCCGGCGCACGGTGGCGAGCACCTGCCGCGCCTCGGTGTGGGCGAGGGCCACGGGCAGGACCCGGTCCACCCGCGCCTCCCCGCCCGCGGTCAGGGCGTGCCAGACCGGCCCGGTCTCGATCTCCCGCACCCACCGCCCGGAGAGCCCGTACTGCCAGCGGTCGTCGGACTGCTCGAACTGGTCCCCGTGCACGGGGTCGTCGAGGAAGTAGGTGAAGTTGGAGAAGAGGTGGAGCCGGTAGCGGACCGCGTAGGCGTCGACCGTCAGGCCTCCTCCGCCGGCCTGGCCCCGCCACTCCCCGGAGAGCGAGTAGCGGAACGTGTCCCCGCCGGTGGTCGGATCGAACGAGTCGTAGAGGCCGATCACGCCCGCGTCCACGGCGCGCTGCGGGATCTGGTCGGTGGCGTTCCAGGTGCCGCGGTAGGCGAGGGCCGAGAGCGACAGCGTCCCGCCGCCGGCGGGGCGCGTGTACCGGAGGACCCCGTTCAGCCGCCGGTAGTCGTCGGGGTGGACCCAGGGGCCGTCGTCGTGCATCAGCTCCAGGCCGTAGAGCAGGCGGCCCCCCGCCACCTCGGGCGAGCCCGCCGCCACCGCCCGGGCATAGGCGTAGCTGCCCCCGGTCGCCTGGACGAAGGCGTCCGGCAGCTCCTCCACGTAGTGGATGTCCGCCGCCCCGGCCGAGGCGAAGTCGCCCTTCGCCGCGAAGTAGGGGCCCTTCCAGTACTCGACCCGGCCGACCAGCTCGGGGATGAGGAAGTTGAGGTCGGTGTATCCCTGCCCGTGGGCGTGCGTCCGGAGGTTGAGCGGGACGCCGTCGAGCGTGGTGGCGAAGTCGGTGCCGTGGTCGAGGTTGAAGCCCCGCAGGAAGTACTGGTTGGCCTTCCCGGCGCCGCTGTGCTGGGTGATGATCATCCCCGGTACCAGCTCCAGGACCTCGCCCGGCCGGAGGATGGGCCGGTCCTCGATCAGCGCCCGCTCCGCGACGCCGGCGCTCGCCGCCTCGGAGCTGCCGACCGCGTTCTGGTAGTGGCCGGTCACCTCGATCTCCTCGGACAGCCCGCCGCCGGGGGAGAGGCCGGCCGGTTCCGTGGCGAGGGCGGGCAGGTGCACCAGTGCGGCGACGACGGCCAGGACGGCGAGGGGCGCGCGGGTCATGAGTCTCCGATTCCCTGAGCGCGTATGCGAGTAGCATAAATTCGTGACGTGTGCTACTAGCGCCTCGCCCCGCGTCGCCTGCAGCCGGTCATGGCGGCGCGCGAGGGCGGTCGGGAAGGACGGCCTCGCTCGTCGAGGCGTGACGAGGGGAGGCGTGCGCAGGTGGCGCGCGCCGGGTCAGCGCGACCCGCGGGGCGACCGGGGAGGCCACCATCGTCCGTCGCGGGCCGCGAGCGCCGCAGCGGCGCGTGCGGCGGCTGCGATTGCCTCGGGCAAGGGTTCCGCGACCCGCACCAGGCGGCCCTCGAGGGCCCGGGTCATCCGCTCGAGCGCGCCCGGCCGGCGCCCCGCGGGCGGGGCGTCGATGACGAGCCCGGGGATGCGGAGAGCGGCCGTGCGCGCAGCCGCCCCGAGCACCGGCGCGTCGAACCGAGCGCCGTCACCGTCCGAGACTCAGCGCCCGTGCTGATGCCCGTGATCGGCGCTCGCGTCGCCAACCTGACCGGGCGCGTGCTCATGGCCGTGGGCCTCTTCCTTGCCGGACGCGTGCTCGTGATCGTGCACATGCTTGTGCGTGTGCGGATGGCTGTGGCTGGTCCCGTCGGCGTGCGTATGTTGATGCTCGTGCGCGTGCTCATGGGCATGCGAATGCATGGGCACCTCCTGCCAGGAACTTGGGAGGAGCGCGGCCGAGGGGCGAGTCCCGTCCGTGACCCGCGGCAGCGGCGGAGTCGGGCGAGGTGACCCTTGCCACTAGCGCGCCCCGCACCGCGGGCAGCCCTGGAGCCGGAGGGGGCGCTCGAGGTGGCAGCGGGCGAGGAGCGCGTCGTCGGCCAGGACCTCGGCGGTGGGGCCATCGGCGGCCACCCGGCCGCCGGCGAGGACGATGGTCCGGGCGCAGACGTCGAGCACCAGGTCGAGGTCGTGACTGGCGACGATCTTGGTGTGCTCGAAGGTGCGCAGGTGGGAGATGAGCGCCCGGCGCGCCGCCGGGTCGAGGTTCGAGGAGGGCTCGTCCATCACCAGGATGTCGGGCGACATGGCGAGGACCGCGGCGATCGCCACCGCTCGCTTCTCGCCCCCGGAGAGCCGGTGCGGCGGCCGGCGGCGCAGGTGGAGGGCGCCGACGCGGTCGAGGGCCGCGACCACCCGGGCCTCGACCTCCGCGGGCGGCAGGTCGAGGTTGGTCGGGCCGAAGGCCACGTCGTCCTCGACCGTGGGCATGAAGAGCTGGTCGTCCGGGTCCTGGAAGACCAGCCCGAGCGAGCGGCGCACGTGGGGGAGCGTCTCGCGGGTCACCGGCCAGTCGCCCACCCGGACCGTCCCGGCGGTGGGGAGGAGGACGCCAGCGAGGTGCAGGAGCAGGGTCGACTTCCCGGCGCCGTTGGCGCCCACCAGCCCCACCGCCTCGCCGTGGTGGATGGCGAAGCTCACCGCCTCGAGGGCGGCGGTGCCGTCCGGGTAGACGAAGCGCAGATCCTGGACGGCGACGAGGTGGTGGCTCACCGGAGCGCTCCCGTGATCGCGCCCCCCACCAGGGCGGGGAGATCGGCCGCCCGGGCGGCGAGGAGGAGGAGGAGGGTGGCGGCGGCGAAGGCGGCGTCGCCCGGACCGAGCCGCCAGGCGCGCCGGACCGGCAGGCGGCCGTCGAAGCCCCGGCAGCGCATGGCCACGTGGATCCGCTCGGCGCGGGCGAGGGCACGGAGGAGGAGCTGGCCGAGGAGCGTCCCGGCGCCGGAGAGGGAAAGCCGCCGCCCCTCCGGTGCCCGGAGCGCCCGGGCGCGGACCAGCCGCGCCGCCTCCTCGGCCAGGACGAAGAGGTAGCGGTAGGTGAGCATGAGCTGGGCGACCACCGCCCGGGGCAGCGCGAGGCGGCGCAGCGCCACGCAGACCTCGTCGAACCCGGTGGTGGCGACGAGGAGGAGCCCGGCCCCGAGGGTGAGGGCGAACTTGGCCAGGATCGTGGCGAAGGCGACCAGGCCCCCGGAGATCGCCAGCGTCCCCAGGGTCACGGCGGGGGCGCGGTCGAGGAAGGGCTCGAAGGCCGCCACCCCGAGGGCGAAGGGGGCCGCCAGGGCGAGGCGCAGGAGGAGCGGGCGCCAGGGGACGTCGCCGAGCGCGGCCAGGGCGAGCGGGTAGAGCGCCAGCGGCGCGAGCCGGGCCAGCTCGAGCCGACCGAAGCTGGCGACCACGGCGACGAAGGCGAGCGTGGCGACGAGCTTCACCCGCGGGTCGAGGCGCGTCGCCGAGGAGTCGCGGCGCGCCAGCTCGTCGAGGCTGCCGAGGTGGGCGAGGGTGGCCTCGATCCGGCCCATCTCAGCGGCTCGCCCTCCGGCGGCGCAGGGCGCGGAGCCCCAGGCCGGCCGCCGTCGAGCAGGAGAGGACCACCAGGCCGCCGACCAGGCCGGAGAGCGAGGCGCCGGCGCTGGGGGCCGGCCACGCGGGGGCGGGCGCGGCCGCCCGGCCGGGGAAGCCGTAGTCGGGGAGGAGCGCGGTGGCGCGCTGCACGCGGGCGAGGAGTGCGTGGAGGCGGCTCTCCGGAGCCGCCGCCGGCTGGCCGCCCGAGGCCCGGGCCACCGACCACTCGAGGCCGTCGGGCCGGGTGGAGGCGAACCAGGCGCCCGCCGTCCCGAGGAGCGCGGCGGCCGCGGCCAGTCCGAGGACGAGCGGCCGGAGGTTGCGGCCCGGCGCGCTGGCCGGGGCGAGCACCTCGGGCCGGGCACGGCGCACGGCCAGGACGACCGCCGCGGTGACCAGCCCCTCGACCAGCCCGATCACCAGGTGGACGGGGAGCATGAGCGCGGCGAAGGTGCCGGGGGAGAGGGTGGAGATCCCGGAGAGGGAGGTCTCGAGGACCACGCCCAGCGCGCCCAGGAGGAGCCCGGCAGCGGCGGCCACCGTCGAGGCGAGCACCAGCCGGCCCGGGCCGGGGCGCGCGCCCGCCAGGGGGCGGTAGAGGAGCGGGTAGGCGACGAAGCACGTGAAGAAGCCCAGGTTGAAGACGTTGCACCCGAGCGCCAGGAGCCCGCCGTCGGCGAAGAAGAGCGCCTGGACGGCGAGCACCGAGGCCATCGCCAGGAACGCGGCCCCTGGCCCGAGCAGGATCGCGAGCAAGAGCCCTCCCCCGAGGTGCCCGGAGGAGCCGGTGCCGGGGATGGCGAAGTTGACCATCTGTGCCGCGAAGACGAAGGCCCCGAGCACGCCCATGAGCGGGACGCGCCGGTCGTCGTCGGCCCGCTCCAGGCGGCGGGCGGCGAGGGCGGTGAGGCCGGAGGTGGCGGCCCACATCACCCCGCCCACGGCGGGCGAAACCAAGGCGTCGGACATGTGCATGGGGGCTCGCGGTGGGGCGGCGCGGGGCGCGGCCAGGGGCGTCCCGGCCGAATACGATTTCGAATAACGTATCACGACCGCGGCACGTCCATCCAGCGGAAGGGGGGGACCGGATGCCGCGACCCCAGCGGCCGGGCGGCGGCCGTTGACGCCGCCCAGGCCGGCGCTCACGCTCTCGACAGGGACGGCGTGGCTCGGGAGGGAGCGCCATGCTCGGTTCGATCGCGAGCCGCATCCTGGCCGCGGCCCTCGTGGCCTTCGTGGCGATCGCCTCCAGCGTCCTCCTCTGTGAAGGGCTGGCGCGGGGGTGGAGCGCCGACGGCCACGTCTCGCCGCGGGAGATCCGCGGGGCCCGCGCCCGGGCGCTCGCCGGGGCGCTCGGCTTCGCGCTCGCGGCCTGGATCGCGCTCGGGATGGTGACCCACGTGCGATAGGCCAGGGGAGGAGCTTCGACATGGCGAGCCCGCGCCCGGTGCCCTTCCTGGACGTGCCCCTCCGGCAGGTGATGACCCCCCGCCCGGCGACCGCCGGCCCCGAGGACACCCTCGGGGAGGCCGCCGGCGTGATGCTGCGCGGCGGGTTCCGCCACCTGCCGGTGGTGGATCCCGACGGCCAGCTGGTGGGCATGCTCTCCGAGCGCGATCTGCGGGAGCGGCTGGGGGTGGAGCTGGAGCGCTTCACCGCCGCCTCGCGCGAGCTGCGGGCGGAGCCGGTCGAGGGGGCGATGCGGCCCGATCCGGTCACGCTCTCGAGCGCCGCCACCGTCCGCGAGGCCGTCGACGTCCTGGTGGACGAGCGGATCGGCGCCCTGCCGGTGGTGGACGGGGAGGGGCTGGTCGGGATCGTCTCGTCCCTGGATCTGCTCGGGTACCTCCGGCGCGAGGCGCCCGCCCTCAGCGGGCCAGCAGCACCGCGATCCCCTTCCCCAGGAGCCGCTCCACGATCCCGCCGGGCGCCGCCGCGGCCGGGGAGGGGAGGACGACGAGCGCCGGGTCGAGGCGCGCGATCGGATCGAGCAGGGCCGGATCGGCGCCGTCGCCGGCGCAGATGACGATGGGCGGCCGGGCCGCGGGGGCCAGCGATCGCGCCACCCCCAGCGCCCGGGCTCCGGCGGCCGAGCCGTCGTCGACCGCGACGACGCCGCCGCCGAGGCTCGAGCCCCGGGCGAGGAGGAGGACGGAGGTCCGGGCGCGCACCGCCGCGGCGCGGGCGGTGTCGCCGACCGCGCCGCGCGAGGGCCGCCCGTGCCCGGCCGCGCCGAGCACCACCAGATCCACCCCCTCGGCGGCCGCCAGCACCTCCCGCGCCACCCTCCCGCGCGCCACCCGGAACGAGCAGGCCACCCGGTGGGACGCGGCGGCTCGCTCGAGCTCCTCGCGGGCGTGCGCGGCGAGCGCCCGCAGCGCCCGCTCCGCGGCGTCGGGGTCGAGCCGCTCCTCCTCCCCTCCGGGCCGGACCACGGCGCCGAAGGGCAGGGTGGCGAGCCGGAGCAGATCCTCGTCCTCCACGAACAGCCCGGTCAGCTCCGACCCGAGGCGCCCCGCGAGCGCGGCGGCAGTGGCGAGCGCCCCCCGGCTGGCCGCCGAGGCGTCCATCCCCACCAGGATCCGGCGGGCGGCGAAGGGGCGCTCCTCAGCCATGCGAGCCCTCCGGCCCCTCCGGGCGGGCGGCCAGGGCGCGCGCCCGCGCTGCCAGCCGCTCGAGCCGCGCCGCCACCCGACCGTCGAAGCTCCCCTCCGGGAACCGCCCCTCGCCGTCGGCGGCGCCCGCGGGGAGGCCGGTGAGGAGCTCGATCCCCTCGTCGACGGTCTCCACCGGGTAGATGCGGAACGTTCCCTCGGCCACGGCCGCGATCACCTCGTCGCGCAGCACCAGGTGGGGGACGTTGGCCGCCGGGACGAGGACCCCCTCCTCCCCGGTGAGCCCGCGGGCGCGGCAGAGCTCGAAGAAGCCCTCGATCTTCTGGTTGACGCCCCCCACCGCCTGGATCCGGCCGAGCTGATCGACGGAGCCGGTGACCGCCAGCGACTGGCGCAGCGGCACCTCGGCGATCGCCGAGAGGAGGGCGTAGAGCTCCGCCGAGGAGGCGCTGTCGCCCTCGACCCCGGAGTAGGACTGCTCGAACACCAGGGTGGCGGCCAGCGTGAGGGGCTGCTCCCGGCAGTAACGGCCGCCCAGGTACCCGGCGAGGATCAGGACGCCCTTGGAGTGGATGGGCCCGCCCAGCGCCACCTCGCGCTCGATGTCCACCACCTCGCCTCGCCCGAGCCGGATCCGGGCGGTGATCCGGCTCGGACGGCCGAACGCCCGATCGCCGAGGAAGAGCACGGAGAGACCGTTCACCTGTCCGACGCGCGCCCCCCGGGTCTCCACCACCAGCGTCCCGCGCCGGAGCTCCTCCTGCAGCCGCTCCCGGACCCGGCCGGCGCGCCGCTCCTGCGCCTCCAGCGCCGCCCGCACGTCGCCGGCGGAGACCAGCGCCCGCCCCGCCTTCCCCGCCTGGTGATCGGCCTCCCGGACCAGGTCCCGCATCGCCTCCAGGTCGGAGGCCAGGCGGGTCGAGTCCTCGGCCCGCCGGGCCGCCTCGCGGAGCACCGCGCCCACCGCGCCCCGGTCCAGGGGGCGGAGGCGCTCCCGTCGCGCCGCGGTGGCGATCACGCGCGCCAGCTCCCGCTCCGTCGCCGGCGAGCGCGGGATGGCGTCCTCGAAGTCCGCCTCGATCTTGAAGAGCCGGGGGAAGTCGGGGTCGAGGGCGGTGAGCAGCTGCCACACCAGCCGATCGCCCACCAGCACGACCTTCACGTCCAGGGGGATGGGCTGGGGCTCGAGGCTCGGGGTCGCCGCGAACCCGAGCAGCCGCTCGGGCGCCTCGATCCGGATCTCCCTCGCCCGCAGCGCGCGCTTCAGCTCCCCCCAGGCGAAGGGCTGAGAGAGGAGCGCCCGGGCGTCGAGGACCAGGTACCCGCCGTTGGCCCGGTGGAGGGCGCCCGGCCGCACCAGGGTGAAGTCCGTGACCAGCGTGCCGAAGTGGGCGTGGTGCTCGACCCGTCCCACGAGGTTGGCGAGGGTGGGGAGGTCCTCGTAGACCACGGGCGCCCCCTTCCGCCCGGCGTGATCGATCATCACGTTCACGCCGTAGCGGCGGAAGGCCGGGTTCTGCGCCAGCAGCTTGCGGATCTGGGCGGCGGCGTCGCCGTCCTCGTCGGCGCCGGAGAGGAACTCGTGGACGTTCTCGACCACGTCCTGCTGGACCACGTCGAGGTGGGCGAGAACGGCGGGGAGGTCGGCGTACCCGCGCCGCAGCTCCTCGAGCAGGTGGCCGGCGGCCGAGAGCGCCACCTCCCGGTTGAGCTGCTTCACCCGCTCGCGGTGGCGGCGCTGGAGGTCCGGGATCGCCCGGACCGCCTCCTGCAGCCGCGCCTGGAGCTGGGCGATGTCGC
The DNA here is from genome assembly GCA_035498135.1 of Anaeromyxobacter sp. GTDB lineage: Bacteria > Myxococcota > Myxococcia > Myxococcales > Anaeromyxobacteraceae > Anaeromyxobacter. The sequence goes on along the minus strand of DATKAL010000326.1, from coordinate 1,134 downwards.
GCTGGAAGCGCTCCTGGACCTCGGGCGGGAGCTGGCGGAAGTGCTCCGAGTCGATCACCTCCCCGCCCTGGAGCGGGGCGAACCCCATCCCGAGCGGCGTCCGCAGCAGGGCCACGCCCTTCGCCTCGGCGAGCCGGCGGACCTCCTCGATGGCGTGCTCCCGGCCCTCCTCCAGCTCCCTCTCCAGCAGCTGGACCCGGGTGCGGTAGTCGCTGCTCTCGAAGGCCGCGGGGATCGCCACGCGCAGCTCGTCGACCAGCCCCTCCATGTCGCTGCGCAGCCCGGCGGCCCGGCCGGGCGGGAGCTCGAGGGCCCGCGGGCGGCGAGGCTCGGCGAAATCGTTCAGGTAGCACCAGTCGGGCGGGGTGGCCGCCTCCTGGCCGGCGCGCTCCAGCAGCTGCCGCACCAGCGCGTGCTTCCCCGCGCCGGCCGGGCCCATCACGTAGGCGTTGTAGCCGTCGTTTCGCAGGGCGATGCCGAGGCCGAGCGCCTCGGCGGCGCGCGCCTGGCCGACCGGGACGTCCAGGTCCTCGAGCTCACCGGTGGTCTCGAGCTGCAGCTCGGGGCCTGGCCAGATGCCCCGGAGCGCATCGGGAGGAAGCGGCGCGACCGGCATGGGTCACCTCCGCGCAACTCGTCCTCACTCTACTCTCCGGCCGCGAACCCGCGCGGGGCGCGGCTCCGGGCCCCACCCCGCCGGGGCGGGCGCGGTGGAGCTACCATGGGGACGCGGGGAGGTGCCCCATGACGGGCTGGAAGAGGATCTGCTGCGCGGTGGAGTTCTCGGAGCCGTCCCGGGTCGCGATGCTCCAGGCCGCCGAGCTGGCGACCCGCTGCGAGGGCGACCTCGTCCTCCTGCACGTCAAGGCGCCGCCGCCCCCGGTCGCGCCGGACGCGCTGGCCGCGCCGGAGGAGGCGGGGAGCCTCGAGCTCGTGGACCTCGAGCGCACCGTGGCGGCCTGGCGGGAGGAGGCGGCGAGGGTGGCCGGCCGGCCGGTGGCCGCGGAGGTGCTGGACGGCGAGCCCGCCGAGGAGATCGTCCGCTTCTCCCGGGAGCGCGACTGCGATCTGCTGGTGATCGGCACCCACGGGCGGACGGGGGTGAAGCGGCTGGTGCTCGGCTCGGTGGCCGAG
>DATKAL010000325.1:0-2222 GCA_035498135.1 Anaeromyxobacter sp. | reverse complement strand
CCTGGCTCCACTCGAAGGCCAGCGGCAACCTCTTCAGCGCCGAGGAGCTCGTGGCGATGGTGACCCGGGTGGCGGCCCAGATCGTCCGCTGGGACGACCGGCTGGGCACCCTCGAGGCGGGCAAGATCGCGGACCTGACCCTCCTCTCCACGCGCGACGCCGATCCCTACCGGAACGCGATCCTGGCCACCGAGCCGGACGTGCGGCTGGCGGTGGTGGGCGGGATCCCCCGCTACGGCCACCCGGACCTGATGGGGGCGCTGGTCACGCCGGACAAGGATCTGGAGACCCTCTCGATCGCCGGGCAGCTCCGGACGATCGACCTCGAGACCACCGATCCCCGCGTCCCCACCATCCGCTTCGCGGAGGCCCAGGCCCAGCTCGCGGACGCCCTCCAGAACTTGCCGGCGCTGGAGAAGCAGCAGACCACCCACCTCACCCGCTTCCTCGCCGCCCGGGCTCCGCCGGTCGAGCCCGGCTGGACCCTGGCCCTCGACGAGACCGAGCCCACCGGCTTTGCCATGCGCCCGGAGTTCGGCGGGCCGCCCGCGGACCGCGCCCGCCGCCACGTGGCCGCGGCCCGGGTCACCGCGAAGCTCCCCACCGTGCCGGTCCGGCTCGATCCCCCGAGCATCGCCGACGACCCCCGCTACTGGCAGGTGATCGCCGGGGAGCGGAACCTCCCCGGCTGGCTGGCGCAGGGGCTCCCGCCGCTCTACGGCGCCGCCTCGCCGGCGACCCGGCGGCACGCGGGCGAGCCCCGGCCGAAGCGCGGCGTGCGTCCGCGGACCCGGAAGGCGGCCGCGGCGGCGCGGCGGGGCGGCGGGGCGGCCACGGCGGCCGCCGGGAGGCGCGGGACCGCTGACGGCCGCCGCCGGCGCGAGGCGGGCCGGCGGCGCCGGGCCTACCGGGGCGCGTACACCCGGTAGTCGATCTCCGGGAAGATGTTGTCCTTGGCCTCGGCGTGGCCCAGCCACTCGGGGTCGAGCTGGCGGGCCCGGAGCTGGTCGTGGAGCCGCGTGAACCGGAGCACGTGCTCCTTGGTCCGGCGGATGGCGTAGTCCACCATCGTCCCGGTCTTCATGATGAAGGCCCAGTCGGAGGACTGCGCCAGGAGGAGCTCGCGGGCCGCCTGGTTGAGCGCGCGCCGCTCGAGCTCGGTGGGCTCGGCGTAGTCCCGGGCGAGGGCGATCATCCGCTCCGCCGCCTTGTGGAGGTGGCGGTAGATCCAGTCGTTCGAGCCGTCCAGCCAGACGCCGGCGTAGCCGCCCGCCCCCCAGGAGCAGAGCGGCGGGGTGGCGAGCTGCTGCTCCGGGTTCTCCTTCAGGTAGTCGCCCGGCGTGGCCAGCCGGAAGATGCGCTGGTCGAAGGCGGTCTTCCGCACCAGGTAGTCGATGAACATCGGCCCCTCGTACCACCAGTGGCCGTAGAGCTCGGCGTCGTAGGGCGAGATCACCATCGGCCGCACGCCACCCATTCGCGAGGCGAGGTGCTCGACCTGCCGCTCGCGGTTGAACATGAAGTTCCCGGCGTGCTGCGCGGCGCGCTCGCGAGCCACCCCAGGGTTGTAGGGCTCCTTGTGCGCGGTCTTGCCGGTGATCCGGAAGTACTTGATCCCCACGTTCTTCCGCGCGCCGGTGGGCTGGATGTACGGCTTCACGTAGTCGTAGTCGAGGTCCCAGCCCACGTCCCGGTAGAACTCCCGGTAGTCCGGGTCGCCCGGGTAGCCCGACTCGGCGCTCCACACCTGCATCGACGACTCGGGGTCGCGGCCGAAGGCGGCCGGCCCGGTGGGGGTGAAGATGGGGGCGTAGACGCCGTAGCGCGGGCGTGGGGTGGCGTCGGTGATGCCGTGGGTGTCGACGAAGAAGTAGCGGATGTTCTGCTCGGCGAGGAAGGCGTCGACGCCCGGGTAGTAGCCGCACTCCGGGAGCCAGATGCCCACCGGGTCCCGGCCGAAGTGCCGGCGGTGGTGGGTGACCGCCACCTGGATCTGGGCCCGGACCGCCTCCGGGTACCGCTGCATGAGCGGGAGGAACCCGTGGGTGGCCCCGCAGGTCACCACCTCGACCCGCCCGGCGTCCTCCAGGCGTCGGAAGGCGGCCACCAGGTCCCGGCGGTAGCGGTCGTTGAAGAGCTGCCGCAGCTCGCGGAACTCGTGCTGGTAGTGCTGCGCCAGGCCGTGGAAGGTCGGGTCCTGGCGGGTGCGGTGGACCTCCTTG
>DATKAL010000324.1:0-9911 GCA_035498135.1 Anaeromyxobacter sp. | reverse complement strand
GAAGAGCAGGTCCTCCCCCGGCGTGCCGGTCCCGATCTCGCGCCGCCGGGTGAGGTCGACCGGGTCCACCATCACCGCCGGCGCCGGGAGCCCGAGCAGCTCGTCGTAGATCACGTCGGCGAGGAAGCCGCGCTCCCCCCGGAACCGCCTGACCTGGAGCAGGCCGGGGATGGTGACCTTGGCCGCCTGCTCGGAGAGCTTCACCCGGTGCTCCCAGGGGGCGCCGGGCGAGGGGCGGACCGCCCCGAGCTTGTAGACGCCCCCGAGCGCCCCCTCGCCGTGCCCGGTCACCAGGCGCGTGCCCACTCCCCAGACGGCGATGGGAGCCCCCTGGTCCTTGAGGCTCTGGATGATCTCCTCGTCCAGCTCGTTCGAGGCGAAGATGGCGGCCTCGGGGAAGCCCGCCTCGTCGAGGAGCCGGCGCGCCTCGAGCGAGAGCCAGGCGAGGTCGCCGGAGTCGAGCCGGATCCCGAGCATCTCGTGGCCGCGCTCCCGGAGCCAGCGCCCGGCCTCGATCGCGTGCCGGACCCCGTCGAGCGTGCCGTAGGTGTCGACCAGGAAGACGCAGTTCGCGGGCAGGGCCCGGGCGTAGGAGAGGAAGGCCTCGCGCTCGTCGCCGTGGAGCATCACCCAGCTGTGGGCGTGCGTCCCCTTCACCGGGATGCCGTAGAGCCGCCCGGCCAGGGTGTTCGAGGTGGCGGCGCAGCCCCCCAGGTAGGCGGCCCGGCTGGCCGAGAGCCCGCCGTCGATCCCCTGGGCGCGGCGCAGGCCGAACTCGAGCACCGGCTCGCCCCGGGCGGCGAGGCAGACCCGGGCCGCCTTGGTGGCGATCAGGGTCTGGAAGTTCAGGATGGCGAGGAGCGGGGTCTCGAGGAGCATGCAGGGGATGACCGGGCCGCTCACCCGGATGAGCGGCTCCTGGGGGAAGACCACCGTCCCCTCCGGCATCGCGTCCACGTCCACGTCCGCCTCGAGGGTGCGCAGCGCCTCGAGGAAGGCGGGCTCGAAGAGGGGCGCGCCGTCGGCGCCCCGCTGGGCGCCGAGGTAGGCCAGGTCCTCGTCGGCGAAGCGGAGGTGCTCGACCAGGTCCATGGCGTGCTCGAGCCCGGCCGCCACCGTGAACCCGCCGTGGAACGGGTTCGAGCGGAAGGAGAGCGTGAAGGAGGCCTGCTTCCGGGCGGCGCCGCCCTTCCAGGCCGCGTAGGCCATGGTGAGCTCGTAGAAGTCGGTGAGCAGCGCCAGGGACGGCCGGTAGAGCTGCGAGGGGACGGGCATCGGCGCCTCCGCGGGGTGGCGCTCTCATAGCACCCCGGCGCGCGGCGGGCGCCCGGGAACCGCAGCCTCTCGCCGCGCCCCCCTCTCGTCCCTTGCCCCGGCCCCGGCGGTGGGTAAGGGATCCCACGCCTGGAGGCCCGAATGCCCGACGCCCTGGGAGTCCTCACCCCCTTCGAGATCTCGCCCGGCCGCACCGGCCGGCTGGTCTCGCTCCCCGCCCTGGAGCGGCGCGGGCTCGGGCCGGTCTCGCGGCTCCCGGTCTCGCTCCGGATCATCCTCGAGTCGCTGGCCCGCAACGCCGACGGCGAGCGGGTCACCGAGGAGGACGTGCGGGCCCTCGCCCGCTGGGCGCCGCGCGCCGAGCGGACCCGCGAGATCCCCTTCGTGGTCGGGCGGGTGCTGCTCCAGGACTTCACCGGCGTCCCTCTCCTGGTGGACCTGGCGGCGATGCGCTCGGCGGTGGCCCGGCTCGGGAAGGACCCGCTCCGGGTCGAGCCGGTGGTGCCGGTCGACCTGGTGATCGACCACTCGGTGCAGGTGGACGCCTTCGCCGCGGCCGACGCGCTCGGCCGGAACATGGAGCTCGAGCTGGAGCGCAACCGGGCCCGCTACGAGTTCCTGAGGTGGGGGACCCAGGCGTTCGAGCGGCTGCGGATCGTCCCGCCCGGGATGGGGATCTGCCACCAGGTGAACCTCGAGTTCCTCTCCCGGGGGGTCCTGGAGCGCGAAGGCGTCTTCTACCCGGATTCGCTGGTGGGCACCGACTCGCACACGCCGATGGTGAACGGGCTCGGCCTGGTCGCCTGGGGGGTGGGCGGGATCGAGGCCGAGGCCGCCATGCTCGGCCAGCCGACCTACTTCCTCACCCCGGACGTGGTGGGCGTGCACCTGGCGGGCGCGCTCCGCGAGGGCGTGACCGCCACCGACCTGGTGCTGCGGGTGACCGAGCTCCTCCGCGGGGCCCGGGTGGTGGGGAAGTTCGTCGAGTTCTTCGGCGAGGGCGCCGAGACGCTGCCGGTCCCGGAGCGGGCCACCCTCTCCAACATGGCCCCCGAGTACGGCGCCACCATGGGCTACTTCCCGCCCGACGCGCAGTCGCTCCGCTACCTGGAGCAGACCGGGCGGCCGCGGGAGGTCCTCGACACCTTCCGCGCCTACTACGCCGCCCAGGGGCTCCTCCGGATGCCGCGGCGGGGCGAGGTGGACTACTCGGAGGTGATCGAGCTCGACCTCGGGTCGATCCGGCCGGCGGTGGCCGGGCCCAAGCGGCCCCAGGACCGGATCGAGCTGCCGGCGCTCAAGGGGGCCTTCCGCGCGCTCCTCTCGCGCGGGGACGCGGCCGGCTACGGGAAGGACGCGGCGGAGCTCTCCCGGCGCTGGCGCTACGCGCCGGGAGAGGACGGCACGGCCAGCCCGGGCGGCGGGCGCCAGGATCCGGACGACGTCCCGGACGGCCGGCGGAAGGACACGAGCACCCTCACCGAGGCCGAGATGGTGAACAACCGCCCCACCGCCGATCCGCTGGCCGAGCCTCCCCACCGGCTGCAGGACGGGCAGATCGAGGTGGGCCACGGCGACGTCCTCATCGCCGCCATCACCTCCTGCACCAACACCTCGAACCCGAGCGTGATGCTGGCCGCCGGCCTCCTCGCCCGCAAGGCGGTGGCCCGCGGGCTCACGGTCCGGCCCACGGTGAAGACCTCGCTCGCCCCCGGCTCGCGGGTGGTCTCGCGCTACCTGGAGCGGACCGGGCTCCAGCGCGATCTCGACGCCCTCGGCTTCCAGACCGTCGGCTACGGCTGCACCACCTGCATCGGGAACTCCGGCCCGCTCGACGAGCGGATCGAGAAGGTGGTGACCGAGCACGACGTGGTGGGGGCGGCGGTCCTCTCGGGCAACCGCAACTTCGAGGCCCGGATCCACCAGGCGGTGAAGGCCAACTTCCTCATGAGCCCGCCCCTGGTGGTGGCCTTCGCCATCGCCGGCCGGGTGGACGTCGACCTCGAGACCGAGCCGCTCGGGACGGGCGGGGACGGACGGCCGGTCTTCCTCCGCGACCTCTGGCCGACCCTGGCCGAGGTGGAGGCCCTCCGCGCCGCGGCCGCCGATCCCGAGACCTACCGCCAGAACTACGCCGGCTTCTCCCAGAACGAGCGCTGGAACGCGCTCCCGGTGCGGGGCGGCCAGGTCTACGCCTGGGACCCGGCCTCTTCGTACATCCAGGAGCCGCCCTACTTCATCCCCTTCGACCTCTCCCCGGGCTCGCCCGGCGACGTCCTCGGGGCGCGGCCCCTCGCCCTCTTCGGCGACTCGGTGACCACCGACCACATCAGCCCGGCCGGCTCCATCCGGCCCTCGGCGCCGGCCGGCCTCTACCTCCAGGCGCTCGGGGTGGCGCCCGCCGACTTCAACAGCTACGGGGCCCGCCGCGGCAACCACCACGTGATGGTGCGGGGGACCTTCGCCAACGTCCGGATCCGGAACCTCATGGTGCCCGGGGTCGAGGGCGGCGTCACCGTCCACCAGCCCTCGGGGCGGCGGCTCGCCATCCACGACGCGGCGGTCGAGTACGCGAAGGAGCGGGTGCCGCTCTGCGTGGTGGCCGGCCAGGAGTACGGCACCGGCTCCTCGCGCGACTGGGCGGCCAAGGGGACGGCGCTGCTCGGGGTGCGCTTCGTGGTGGCCCGCTCCTTCGAGCGGATCCACCGCTCCAACCTGGTGGGGATGGGGATCGTGCCCTGTCAGCTCCCGGAGGGCGTCTCGGCGCAGACCCTGGGCCTCGACGGGAGCGAGACCTTCGATCTCCTGGGGATCTCGGGCGGGCCGAAGCCCCGGCAGCGGGCGACCGTGGTCGTCCACCGGCGCGACGGCCGCCGCGAGGAGGTGCCGGTGACGCTCCGGATCGACACGCCCATCGAGGTCGAGTACCTCCGGCACGGCGGGATCATGCCGTACGTGCTCCGGCAGCTGGTGGCGCGGCCCCCTCCGTAGCCGCGGGGTCCCCTCGCCCGGCGGGGCTCGGCCTCGACGAGGGGAAGCGCTCCCCCGTCTCCGCCAGGAACGCGTGGATCGTCGCGATCACCTGCGCGCCCTCGCCGACCGCCGCGGCGACGCGCTTGATCGACCCGGCGCGCACGTCGCCGATCGCGAACACCCCGTCCTGGCTGGTCTCCAGGGCGCGGCGCCCCGCGGCGACGTCCTCGCCCGTCCTCACGAACCCCTTCGCGTCGAGCGCGACGCCCGACCCCGAGAGCCACGAGGTGTTCGGGTCCGCTCCGATGAAGAGGAACAGGTGGCGGATCGGGCGGCGCGTCTCCTCGCCCGACGGGACGTGCCGCCAGCGGATCGCCTCCAGGACGCCGCCCCGCCCCTCGAGCGCGATCACCTCGGACTCGAGGAGCAGCTCGACGTTCGGCAGCCCCGCGAGACGATCCACCAGGTAGCGCGACATGGTCGCCTCGAGCCCCTTGCCGCGGACGAGCACCCGGACCCTGGCCACCTGGCTCGCGAGATAGACCGCGGCCTGGCCGGCGGAGTTGCCGGCGCCCACCAGCGCCACCTCCTGTCCCGCGCAGAGCCTCGCCTCGATGGGCGACGCCCAGTAATGGACGCCCGCCCCCTCGAAGCGCGCGAGCTCGTCGACGGCCAGGCGCCGGTACCGGGCGCCGCTCGCGACGACGACCGCGCGCGCCCGGACCCGCTCCCCGTCCGCCAGGACCACCTGGAACCGCGCCCCGCCCGCCCCGTCCCCGCGCTCGAGGCGCCTCACCTCGTCGGGGATCGCCATCTCGGCACCGAACTTCTGCGCCTGGCTGAAGGCGCGGGCCATCAAGGGCAGCCCGCCGATGCCGGTGGGGAACCCGAGGTAGTTCTCGATCCGGGCCGACGCCCCCGCCTGCCCGCCGAACGCGCGGGAGTCGAGCACCAGGACGGACAGCCCCTCCGACGCGCCGTACACCGCCGCGGCCAGCCCCGCCGGGCCGGCGCCGACGATCGCGACGTCGTAGATCCGCGCCGGATCGATCGCGCGCACCAGCCCGAGGCAGCCGGCGAGCTCCGCCTCGCTCGGGTTCCTGAGGAGGCGGCCGTCGGGGCAGAGCACGACGGGCAGCTCCGTCGCGTCGACGTGGAAGCCCTCGACCAGGGTTCGCGCGCTCCCGTCGGCTCCGGGATCGAGCTGCCGGTGGGGGTGGCCGTTCCGCGTGAGGAAGCCGGTCAGGCGGAGCACGTCCGGGTGACCGGCCGGGCCGACGATCACCGGACCGCCGACCCCGCTCTCGAGCAGGCCGACGCGCCGCAGGATCAGCGCGCGCATGATCCGCTCGCCGAGCTCGGCCTCCGCCACCAGGACCTCGTGCAGCCGCTGCGAGGGGATGACCAGGGCGTCGACCGGCCGGGTCGCCCGCGCGTCCACGAGCGAGGGCTGACCGGAGAGCTGGGCGAGCTCGCCCAGGAAGGCCCCCGGACCGTGCGTGACGATCTGCTGCTCCCCCCCGAGCAGGCTGTGCTCGCTGAGGACGACCTCCCCGCCCACGATGACGAGCAGGCCCGGGCTGACCTCGCCGGTCGTCACCAGCCGCTCGCCGGCGCCGTAGGTGCGCCCTTCGCCGAAGCGCCGCAGCCGCTCGAGCTCCGCCGGGGCGAGCGTCGGGAACATCTGCCCGTAGCGGGTCTCGAAGGTCGAGCCTTTCTGCGAGGCCATCCGTCCGCCCTCTCGTCGAGCCTGGTGGGCGTGTAGGCGCGTGGGTCTGGCGATGGACGTTCCAGAAGGGGTTCAGGCCCACGCGAACCGCGGCCATCAGCCGCGCGCGCCCTCCGCGAGGTCGACCGCGGCGGTGTTGCCGCCGCTCACCACCACGCCCACCCGCTCGCCCGTGGCGGGGCGGTAGGCGCCGGCGAGCAGCCCCGCCAGCGCGGTCGCGCCGCCCGGCTCCGCCGCCACCCGGACCGCGTCCCAGAGCGCCCGCTGGGCCCGGACGATGTCGGCGTCGCCCACCAGGACCACCCGCTCCACGAAGGCCCGGACGATGGGGAAGACCAGCTCGCCCACGCGGCGCGGGGCCAGCGAGTCGGCCGCGATCCCCCCGGCGGGCGCGTCCACCGGCCGGCCGGCGCGCAGCGCCGCGGTGAGCGTGGGGGCGCCCTCGGGCTCGACCCCGACGATCCGCGTCCGGCCTCCGTACCAGGCGGCGATCCCGGCGATGAGCCCCCCGCCGCCGACCGCCACCAGCACCGTGTCCAGCCCGGGCGCCTGGGCGGAGAGCTCGAGCGCGAGCGTCCCCTGGCCGAGCAGGGTCTCCCGCTGGTCGAAGGCGTGGACCCGGAGCGCCCCCGACCGCGCCGCCCAGGCCTCGGACGCCTCGAACGCGTCGGCGTAGCGCTCCCCCACCACCTCGAGCGCCGCGCCGCAGGCCCGGATGCGCGCGGTCTTGGCGGGCGAGGCGACGCTCGGCACGTAGATCCGGGCCGGGATCCCGAGGCGCATGGCGGCGTAGGCCACCGCCGCGCCGTGGTTGCCGCCCGAGGCGGCCACCACGCCCGCGGCCGGGATCTCCCGGGTGAGGAGGTTGGCGAAGGCCCCGCGGGTCTTGAAGGAGCCGGCCCGCTGGAGCAGCTCGAGCTTGAGCACCAGCGGGGCGGCGGCGAGGCCGAGGTCCGCGGCGTCCAGCTCGACCACCGGGGTGGTGCGGACGTGCGGGCGGATGACGGCGTGGACCGCCTCGATCGCAGCCCGGTCGATCTCGACGCCCATCGAGCCTCCTGCCCGAAGCGGGACGCGCCCGCGGGGCGCGCGGCGCCCCCCTCTCCTAGCGGCCAGACCGGCGGGCTACCGGGCGAGGAGCAGGAACGCCCCGATCAGCGCGGCGGCGATCAGGACCGCCACCACCACCGTGCCCACGCCCCGGCGCCTGGGAGGCTCGAACCGCTCCACCCCCGGGCTCGCCAGCCGCGCCCGCCGCGTCGCCTCGACGTAGCGCCGCCCGGTGGAGGAGAGGGAGGGGAGCCGCTTGCCCTTCATGTGCTGCATCCTAGACCGGCGGGGCGCCGGACCGGGAGACGAGCGGAGGGCGGGGTCGACCGGCCGCGGCCGGGCGGCCCGACGGGAGCAGCGCGCGCTCGCCGGTGAAATTGCCCCCCTCGCCAGGACGGAATACAAGCCCGGCATGACGCTCCACACCGCGCTCGCCGTCTCCGCCCTGATCTTCTCGGTCATCCTCCTCTTCGCGGCCGCGGGCCGGATCCTGCCCACCATCGCCCTGATCGCGAGCGGGATCGAGGTCGCGCTCGCCCTCGGCTGGCTGCGCCTCTCGGTGAGCGGCCTCCCCCACCTGGGCGTGGGGCTGGCCCTGGCCATCGCCCTCCCTGGCCTGGTGGCCTGGTTCCGGGCCACCGCCAAGCCCGCCATCTCCGCGGCCGCCGTGGTCGCGTTCGTGGGGGTGCTCCAGGTGATCGTCCTCGCCCACTGGCTCTGAGCCCTCTCCGCCCCCGGGCGCTGTCAGGGGGTCCCGCTAGCCTCCCCGCTGCCGTCCCTCCCCGGGCGCCCGAGCCACGCTCGGCCGCCCGGCGGGGCCGGCGCGTCCGTCCGCACCGAGGAGGTCGAGGAAGATGGCCGTCAGGGTCATGGTGGCGCCCGCGATCGTGAAGGGCGAGCTGGAGAAGCCGGCGAAGGCCGTCCGGAGGAGGAAGGAGGGGGAGCCGCCCAAGCCGAAGCGGCGGCGCTCGTCGGTCTACGACGCCGAGGGCAACGAGGTGTTCATCACCCTCATGTGCCTCAAGTGCCACAAGATGCGGCCGCTCTCCCAGTTCGGCCTGCGCAAGATGGCCGACGGCGCGATCCGGAACCAGCCGTGGTGCCGGAGCTGCCGCTCGGGCACCTCCGCGAAGGCCGAGAAGGGGTCTGCAGAAAGCGTGGAGCCCACGGTTCTCGAGGGGGCCCCGCCCGAGCCGGCCCAGCCGGTCCCCCCGGAGCCGAAGCGGGCCGGGGGAGCGGTGGCCGCCGAGGTGGCCGCGGCGCTCGCCGCCGGTCGCGGCTGATCGAGGGCTCGCGGCCGCCGCACGGCCGAGCGCCTACCTGCGGCCACTTGCCGCACTCTTCACGGACACCGCTTCCGCGATCTCGGCGAGCGCTCGCTCGCGCTCGTGCTCCACCGTCGGAATCCGCCCGGCGCCACGCACCTAACCCCGGTTCCCACGGGAATGAACGTTCTTCACCTCGCGGACGCCCCGGCCGGGCGGATGGGAAAATAGACCTTCCGGCTCCATAACTTAGCCGCCGTTCCCGTTTGATCCGCGACCCGGCGCGCAGGTAGGATTCGTGCCCTCTGCGGCGACCCGCTCGCTTCCCCGAAGCCCAACCCACACGGTCGGAGTGTCCATGGCTGAGTCCAACCTCAAGCAGAAGCTGAAGCAGAAGATCGAGGCGTTCCGTCCCCGGATCCAGAAGCTGAACAAGGAGTTCGGGGAGGTCGTGATCGACAAGGTCAACATCGGCCAGGCGATCGGCGGCGCGCGCGACGTCCGGTGCCTGGTGACGGACATCTCCTACCTGGATCCCCAGGAAGGCATCCGCTTCCGCGGCAAGACCATCCCCGAGACCTTCGCGGCGCTCCCCAAGGTACCGGGCAAGGAGCAGCCCTACGTCGAGGGCTTCTTCTGGTTCCTCCTCACCGGCGAGATCCCGACCATGGCGGAGACGCTCGAGGTCGTGGAGGACTGGAAGCGCCGCGCCGTCGTCCCGCAGTACGTCTTCGACGTGCTCCGCGCCATGCCGCGCGACTCGCACCCGATGTCGATGTTCTCCACCGCCATCCTGGCGATGCAGCGCGAGTCGAAGTTCGCCCGGAAGTACGCCACCGGGACGATGAAGAAGAACGACATGTGGGAGCCGATGTACGAGGACTCGATGGACATCCTCGCCCGGCTGCCCGTGGTCGCCGCGTACATCTACCGGATGAAGTACAAGGGCGACACCTTCATCCCCGCCGACCCGAAGCTCGACTGGGGCGGGAACTTCGCCCACATGATGGGCGTTCCCGCGCCCTACGACGACGTGGCGCGCATGTACTTCATCCTCCACTCGGATCACGAGTCGGGGAACGTCTCCGCCCACACCACCCACCTGGTCGCCTCCGCGCTCTCCGACGCTTACCTCTCGCTCTCGGCCGGCATCAACGGCCTCGCCGGCCCGCTCCACGGCCTGGCGAACCAGGAGGTGCTCGGCTGGATCAAGGCGGCGATGAAGAAGCTCAACAACCAGGTGCCCAACAAGGAGCAGACCAAGCAGTTCCTCTGGGACACCCTCAACGCCGGCCAGGTCATCCCGGGCTACGGCCACGCCGTGCTCCGCAAGACCGACCCACGCTTCACCGCCCAGAACGAGTTCGCCCGCAAGCACATGCCGGACGACCCGCTCTTCCAGCTGGTGAACGTGATCTACGAGGTGGCCCCGGGAGTGCTCACCGAGCACGGGAAGACCAAGAACCCCTGGCCGAACGTGGACGCCCACTCGGGCGTCATCCAGGTGCACTACGGCGTCACCGAGGAGGACTTCTACACGGTCCTCTTCGGCGTCGGCCGCGCGCTCGGCGTCCTCGCCAACATCACCTGGGACCGCGGCCTCGGCTACGCCATCGAGC
>DATKAL010000323.1:0-3695 GCA_035498135.1 Anaeromyxobacter sp. | reverse complement strand
TGGCGGCCGGCGTGCCCGGGCCGATGATGGGCATGGCGCCGGAGGAGGCGCCGGACGACTGGGGTGACGACGACTAGCGCCGTCCCGCCGACGGGCCGCGAGGCCCCTTCCGGCGAGACGTCCCGCTCCTGACCGGTCGTCGTCGTGGGCGGGAGGGCGGAGCCGAACCGCCGGGGCGCGCCGCCTGCGCGCGCTCCTCCGGGGCTCCGCTCTCCCAGCCCGCATTCGGGTGTCCTCCCGGGACGGACGGAGCGGGGCGCGCTAGACTCGGCGTCCGGCCGGACGGCCGGCGCGGAGGACGGATGGCACGCAGGCGAGGGCGCGAGGAGGAGACGGCCGTGCCGGGGATCGCCCCCGTGTACGAGGGGCCGGAGGTCCTGGATGCGCTCCTCCGCAAGGCCGGCTCCCCGAACGGTGGCGAGGACGTGGTGGCGGCCTTCCTCCGGGCCCAGGCCGCGGGTGAGCCGCGCTCGGCCGTGATCCCCGCCCTCTTCCCCGAGGAGCCGCACTTCGCCTCCCCGGACGAGGCCCGGCGGCTCTACGGCAACCTCTTCGGCCTCTGGGCCCGGCTGGCGGCCGGGCTCGGGGCGCACGACGACGCGCCCGAGGTGGTCCCCACCGCCGAGGGGACGCCGCTGCCGACCCTCCCCGAGCGCGGCGCCCTCCGCGGCCGGAAGCTCCCCGCCTCCCTCGTCGAGGCGGTCTGGCGGAACCTCGCCTCCCTGCCCGCCCGGGAGCAGCAGCGCCACCGGGACCGCTTCCAGAGCTCCCAGCCCGACCTCACCGCCTGGCTCGAGACCGTCCCGCTGCCCGAGTCGGGCGCCCTCGCCGCCCAGGACCTGGCCTTCGAGACCTGGGCGATGCTCGACCAGGCCTTCGGCGAGCGGCTCCGCGCGGTCGAGTACCGGGAGCTCCGGGCCCTGAACGACGAGCCGCCCCGCATCGAGGCGGTCCAGCCCGCCGCGGCCGCCTACGCCGCCGAGCAGCTGGACGTGCTCGCCGACGAGGACGCGAGCTTCGACCCCCCCGCCCGCGCCCAGGTGGAGAAGGCGCTCGCCGTCCTGGTGGCCGCGCTCACCGACGCGGTGCGCGAGCCGTCGTAGGGGTCGCGGATCGGCAGGCCGCCGCCGCCGGGCAGCCTACGGCCCGAGCCCGTCCACGAACGCCGAGAGCGCCTCGTTGAAGGCCGCCGGCGCCTCGAGGTTCGCGAGGTGGCCGGCGCGCGGAACCCGGACGAGCTTCGCTCCCTTCACCGCCGCCGCCATCCGCTCCGCCTCCGCCGGCGGGGTGAGCGAGTCCTGCTCGCCCACGATCACCAGCGTCGGGCAGGAGACCGTCGCCAGGGTGGGGAACGAGTCGGGCCGGCGCGCCATCCCCCGCTGCGCCGCCGCCACCCCGGCCGGCGTGCCCGCCGCGATCAGGTGCCGGACCTCCTTCACCACCGCCGGGTCGGGGTCGGGGCGGAGCAGCTTGGGCGTCATCTCGTCGGCCACCCAGCCGAGCCCTCTCTCGAGCGCGGTCCGGGCGAAGCTCTCCCGCCCCGCCGCTCCCTCGGGCGTGTCCGCGCCGGCCCGGGTGTCGCAGAGGGCGAGCCCGCGGAAGAGGCCGGGCACGCGCCGGTACAGCTCGAGGGAGAGGTAGCCGCCCATCGAGAGGCCGGCCACGGCGGCCCGCTCGATCCGGACGTGCGCGAGCAGGGCGCGGACGTCCTCCGCCAGGAGCTCCATGGTCGAGGCGTCGAGCGGCACGGCGCTCTTCCCCAGGCCGCGGTAGTCCAGGGCGATGACCCGGTGGCGCTTCTCCAGGGCGGCGAGCTGCGGCGCCCACATCCCGGAGTGGAGCGGGAAGGCGTGGAGGAGGAGGACGGCGTTCGAGCCGCTCCCCACGTCCCGGTAGTGAAGCTCCGTTCCGTTCAGTCTCGCGACGGGCATGTGCGAACCTTTAGCACTTCCCGGCGGGGTGGGACGGACCGGCGGTGGGGTCCCTTGCGGGTGGGGCGGGCGCGGTCGCCGCCCGCGACAGGCGGGTACTTCCGCGTTAAGACGAGCCTCTCCCGGCGCGCCCCCGCGGCCGGGCGAGGGAACCGAGGGACCATGACGGAATCGCAGCGCCCCGGCGCGGACGGCCCGCGCGACGGGATCGGCTACTTCGCCCGCTTCGGCGTGACCGAGCGGCTCATCGCCGACACGCTCGCGGCGGCCCTCTCGCGCGGCGGCGACCACGCAGACGTCTTCTTCCAGCACCGGATCGGCTCCGATCTCGGGCTCGAGGACGGGGCGGTGAACCGCGCCTACGCCTCGGTCGAGCTCGGGGTCGGGGTCCGGGTGGTGCGGGGCGACCAGACCGGCTACGGCTACACCGAGGACCTCTCCCCCGAGGCCCTGCTCGAGTGCGCCCGCACCGCGGCCGCCATCGCCGACGGGCCGGCCCGCCCCGGCCCGGTCCGTTTCCACGTGCAGGCCGGGCTCCCCGACCGCTACCCGCTCTCGCGCCCCTGGGACGCCGTCCTCCCGGACGAGAAGCTCCCCCTGGTGGCGGCCCTGAACGAGCGGGCCTTCGCCGCCGACCCGCGCGTGAGGAAGGTGAACGTCTTCCTCCGCGACGAGGCGGGGGCGATCCTCCTCGCCGACTCCTCCGGCCGGATCGTCGAGGACCGCCAGCCCATGACCATCCTCTCCCTCTCGGTCCTGGCCGAGCAGGGCGGCCGCCGGGAGCAGAACGGCTACAACGTCGCCGGCCGGGCAGGGATCGAGTTCTACACGCCCGAGCGGCTGGACCGGGTGCTCCGCGAGGCGGTGGCGCGCACCGCCCTCCTCTTCGAGGCCGGGCCGGCCCCCGCCGGCGAGATGCCGGTGGTCCTCGCCGCCGGCTCCTCCGGGATCCTCCTCCACGAGGCGATCGGCCACGGGATGGAGGCGGACTTCAACCGCAAGGGGGTCTCGATCTACGCCGACAAGATCGGGAAGCCCATCGCCCGTCCGTTCGTGAACATCGTCGACGACGCCGCCAACCCCGGCGCCCGCGGCGCCATCAACGTGGACGACGAGGGGAACGCCGCCGGCACCACGCGGCTGGTGGAGGGCGGGGTCCTCGCCACCTACCTCCACGACGCCATCTCCGCCCGCCACTACGGCGTCTCCCCCACCGGGAACGGCCGGCGCGAGAGCTACCGCCATCCGCCCCTGCCGCGCATGCGGTCCACCTACATGCTCCCCGGGCCGCACCGGACCGAGGAGATCATCCGCTCGGTGAAGCGGGGCGTCTACTGCGTGAACTTCTCCAACGGGCAGGTCAACATCGGCGCCGGCGACTTCACCTTCTACGTGAAGAACGGCTGGCTCATCGAGGACGGGAGGCTCACCCGTCCGGTGAAGGACGTGAACATCATCGGCAACGGCCCGAAGGCGCTGGAGCAGGTGGACATGGTCTCGGACGACCTCGCCATCGACGAGGGCGGGTGGACCTGCGGCAAGGACGGGCAGAGCGTGCCCGTCTCCCAGGGGCTCCCCACCGTGCGCGTCGCCTCCATGACGGTGGGCGGGAGGGGGGCGTGAGCGCCCCCCGGAGCGCGGCGGCGGAGACGGCGGCGCTGGTGGAGGTGACCCGCCGGGCGGCCGACCTGGCGGTGAAGGCCGGCGCGAGCGAGGCCGCCGCGGGCGCCTACCGCGCCCGCCACGTCGAGGTGTCCTGGCGCG
>DATKAL010000322.1:0-3159 GCA_035498135.1 Anaeromyxobacter sp. | reverse complement strand
GGGGATCGCGTGCGGGTCCGTCCCGGCGCGCGCGTCCTCATTGCAAGAAGCGGTACAGCGGGGAAGGCGCGGCGGATATTACGTCGGCTCCGCCCCGGCCGCCATGTGGGCGACCGTGAGCCTGGGGAGGCCGGCCAGGTCCGCCCGGGCCTCCGCCCGGGCGAAGCCGGCCTCGAGGCAGAGCCGGGGCAGAACCTCGCGGTGGGACTCGTGCATCTCCAGCACCAGCGCCCCGCCGGGCGAGAGGCGCGCCGGCGCGCCGGCCGCGATCCGGCGGAGCAGGTCGAGGCCGTCCGGGCCGCCGTCGAGCGCCAGCCGCGGCTCCCGGCGGACCTCGCGGGAGAGCGTGTCCAGCTCGCCACGGGGGACGTAGGGCGGGTTGGACACGATCAGGTCGAAGCGCTCCCCCTCGCGGAGCGCGGTCCAGAGGTCGCCGGGCCGGAGGTCCACCGCCGCCCCGAGCGCCCGGGCGTTGGCCGCCGCCACCTCCAGCGCCTCGGCGGAAAGGTCGGTCGCCACCACCGCCGCGCCCGGCCGCTCCAGGGCGAGCGAGATCCCGAGGATCCCGGAGCCGGTGCAGAGGTCGAGGGCCCGCCCCCCGGCGGGCAGGGCGGCCAGGGCCGCCTCGAGGACCACCTCGGTCTCGGGGCGAGGGACGAGGACCCGCCGGTCGACCTGGAACGGTCGCCCGTAGAACTCCCGCGCGCCGGTGAGGTAGGCGGTCGGCTCGCCCTCGGCCCGCCGCCGGACCAGCTCGCGGAAGGCGGCCAGCTCCGGCTCCCCGAGCGGCTTGTCGAAGTCGAGGTAGAGCCGGACCCGGTCGCAGCGGAGGGCGTGGCCGAGGAGGACCTCGGCGGTGAGGCGGGGGGCGTCGATCCCCTTCCGCGAGAAGAAGTCCTGGGTCCAGGCGACGAGCTTGAGCGTGGTCCAGCGCTCCTCGCTCACGCCCGCTTCTCCGCCCCCGGCTCCGCGCGCGAGGCCTCGCGGAGCGCCTGGGCGGCGTAGAAGGTCCGGCAGGCCTGGATCACGTCCTCCACGTCCCCGTCCATCACCGCCGGGAGGTTGTGGCGGGTGTAGTTGACGCGGTGGTCGGTGAGCCGGTCCTGCGGGAAGTTGTAGGTGCGGATCTTCTCCGACCGGTCGCCGGTCCCGACCTGGGACTTGCGGGCGGCGTCGCGGGCGCTCCGCTGCTTCTCCTGCTCGATCTCGTAGAGCTTGGCCCGCAGCATGCGCATGGCCATGTTCCGGTTCTTGAGCTGGCTCTTCTCCTGCTGGCACTTCACCACCAGGCCGGTGGGCTTGTGGGTGAGGCGCACCGCCGAGTCGGTGGTGTTCACCGACTGGCCGCCCGAGCCGGTGGAGCGGAACACGTCCATCTCGATGTCGGCCGGGTTCACCTGGATGTCGATGTCCTCGGCCTCGGGCATCACCGCCACGGTGACGGTCGAGGTGTGGATCCGCCCCTGGGCCTCGGTGGCGGGGACGCGCTGCACCCGGTGCACCCCCGACTCGTACTTGAGCGAGGAGTAGACCGAGTCGCCGGCGATGTTGACCACCGCCTCCTTGATCCCGCCCAGCGCCCCCGGGGAGGTGTCGGCCAGCTCCACCTTCCAGCCCCGCCGCTCGGCGTAGCGCAGGTACATCCGGAGCACCTCGGCGGCGAAGAGCCCCGCCTCGTCGCCCCCCGCCCCGGCCCGCACCTCGACGATCACGTCCTTCTCGTCGTTCGGGTCCTTGGGGACCAGGTAGAGCTTGAGCTGCTCCTCGGCCGGCTCGAGCTGGGGGCGGAGCTGGGCCAGCTCCTCCTTGGCCATCTCCCGGAGCTCCGGGTCCGCCAGGAGGGCCTCGTTGTCCGCCAGGTCCTGGGCCAGCTTCCGGTAGGCGCGGAGCGCGTTGACGGTCGCCTCGAGCGCGGCTCGCTCCTTCGAGACCTTGCGGAACCGATCGCCGTTCGAGGCGACGGCCGGATCGGAGAGGAGCGCGGTCAGCTCCTCGAACCGCTGCTCGATGGTCTCGAGCTTCCTGAGGACGTCCGGGGACAGCATGGGGGGGACTTCTTACCGTTCCCCGCGCGGGGCGGCAAGGCTCGGTCCCGTCTTTACCCCTCCGGCGCGGGAGGGGATGATGCGCCCATGGAGGCCCGGATCGTCATCCGGAACGCGGTGGTTCCGGGCCTCGGTCCCGGATCGGCCGTCGTGGTGGAGGGCGTCCGGATCGCCGCGCTCCTCGGCCCCGGCCAGCCCATCGACCCTCGCCCCGGGGACTGGGACGTGGACGCCGACGGGCGGCTCGTCACCGCCGGGCTCGTCGACTGCCACGCCCACCTCGCCCTGGGCGCGCTGAGCCGCCTGGCCGGCCTACCCGGGCGCGCCCCGGCCTCCCTCTCCGACCTCCGGCTCGGCTTCCGGCGCCGCCTCGAGGACCGGGCCGGGCCGGAGGAGCTCGAGCCGCTGGCGCGCGCCGGCGCCCTGGCCGCGCTCCGGGGCGGCGCCACGACGGCCTTCGACCTGGTCCGCGGCCGGCCGGGCGCCGCGGGCGAGGCCCTGGAGGCGGTGGCCCGGGGCGTGTCCGCGGTCGGGCTCCGCGCCTCGCTCTCCTTCGGGTCGCGCGGGGCCGAGGGGGCGGCGGAGGTGGAGGCGGGCGCGGTCTTCGCCCGGGCGCGGGCCGGCGATCCGCGCCTGCGGGGCTGTCCGGGGCTGGACGGGGTGGCGGAGGCGAGCGAGGCCGCGCTGGAGGCGGCCGCGGCGCACGTCCCCGCCCTCGGCCTCCACGCCAGCGTGGGCGAGGACGAGGGCGATCTCGCCCACGCCTTCCAGCGCTTCGGGGCCCGGCCAGTCGAGGTCCTCGCCGCCCGGAAGCTCCTCGGGCCGCGCACGGTGGTGGCCCACGCCGGGACGGCGATCCAGGGCGAGGGGCTCGCCCTGGCCGAGTCCCAGAGCCTCCTCGCGGTCGCGCCCCGGGCCGCGATGCTCTGGGGGGCGCCCCTTCCCCCGCTGCTCCCCTTCGCCGCGCTCGGGGTCCGGATCGGGTTCGGGACCGGTGGCCTCTTCCCCGACCTGGCCTGCGAGGCGGTGGCCGCCCTGATGGCCCACCGCCAGGCCGAGCGGAACGCCTCCGCCGGGGCCGGGCTCGTGGCCCGGGTCGCCTTCCCGGCCGCCG
>DATKAL010000321.1:0-3787 GCA_035498135.1 Anaeromyxobacter sp. | reverse complement strand
GACGGTGAAGTCGGCGAGGCGGGCCAGGCCGCGGAGCGTCAGGTCCGCCTTGGGGTACGGGCTGGCCTCTCGCCGCGCGTCGCGCATCCCCTACCCCGCCCCGCCGGGCGGCTCCCCCCGCACGAAGAACAGGTAGGCCAGGGCCGGGCGGTGCGAGCCCTCCCGGGAGACGAAGTGGAGCGACTCGAAGCTCCACCCCTCGCCGGTCCACTCGTTGAGCGCCTCCTCCAGCGTCTCCTCCGAGACCGGCGAGACCTCCGCCACCTTGTACTCGGCGGGCGCGGGGAGCGCCTTCGCGGCGCGGACGCTCCCCCCATGCCGCCGCCGGCCCGGTCCAGCGGCGTGCGTCTTCGGGGCGGGGAGGCTCACGGCCGGTTCCCCGTGAGCAGCCGAGCGGCGTGCGGGGCGTAGTAGGTGAGCACGAGGTCCGCGCCCGCGCGGCGGCAGCAGGTGAGCGTCTCGAGCACCACCCGGTCCTCGTCGATCCAGCCGCTCTGGGCCGCGGCCTTGATCATCCCGTACTCGCCCGACACGTGGTAGGCGGCGGTGGGCAGGAGGAACCGGTCCTTCACCTGCCGTACGATGTCCAGGTAGGGCACCGCCGGCTTGACCATCACCAGGTCGGCGCCCTCGGCCACGTCGAGGGCCACCTCCCGGAGGGCCTCCCGCGCGTTGGCCGGGTCCATCTGGTAGCCCTTGCGGTCCTTGGGGATGCCCGCCCCCTCCCGCGGCGCGCTCTCGGCCGCGTCGCGGAACGGCCCGTAGAAGGCCCCGGCGAACTTGGCGGCGTAGGAGAGGATGGGGACGTCCTGGTAGCCGTCGGCGTCGAGCGCCCTGCGGAGGGCGGCCACCCGCCCGTCCATCATGTCGGAGGGGGCGACGATGTCGGCGCCGGCGCGGGCGTGGGCCACCGCCTCCTTGGCCAGCAGGGGCAGGGTGGCGTCGTTGTCCACCCCGAGATCCTGGCCGGGCCCACCCGCCCTGGGCGCCTTGAGGATCCCGCAGTGCCCATGGTCGGTGTACTCGCACATGCAGACGTCGGTCATCACCACCAGGCCGGGCAGCTTCTCCTTCAGCGCCCGCACCGCCTGCGGGACCACGCCGTCCTCGGCCCAGGCGCCGGTGCCCTGGGCGTCCTTGCGATCCGGGATCCCGAAGAGGATCACGGAGCGCACCCCGGCCTCGTAGCCCTCCTGGGCCTCGGCCACCAGCTCGTCCACCGAGAGCTGGAAGACCCCGGGCATGCTCTTCACCGGGTTGCGCACCCGGCTCCCCGGGCGCACGAAGAGCGGCCAGACGAGGTCGTCGGGGGCGAGCGAGGTCTCCCGCACCAGGGCGCGGAGGGCCTCGGTGCGGCGGAGGCGGCGGGGGCGTTCCACGGGGAAGGACATGGAGCGCTTTCTAGCGCGTTCGGGAGCGCGGGGAAAGGCGCGGCCGGGGCCGGCGCCCGTCCCCCGGGCGCGCGCCCTACGGCCGCTCGTGGGGGTCGACCTCGCGCATGACGAGGCCGCTCTGGAGCCGGGGGAAGAAGTTGGTGCTCTTCTGCGGCATGGTCTCCCCCGCGTCCCCCACCGCCTCGACCTGCCAGGTCGGGGTGGGGTTGAGGAGGAAGCCGACCTGGTGCTCGCCGGAGAGGACCCGGTTCACCGCCTCGCCCGCGTCGCGGACGTAGGTGATGTTCTCCTGGTTCTCCTGGGCGAGGGGGGAGAGCCCGAGGAGGTGCTGGAAGACGATGGCGTGCAGGAGCGTGACGTCCAGGGCCCGGAGGGTCTCGCTCCTCGGCAGCTCCGCCTCCTCCAGGTCGGCGTCGTCGCGGAGGGTGAGCACGCGCGCCTTCTGGTCCTCGGCGGTCACCATCAGGAAGGCGGTCGACTTCCCGGAGTGCTCGGCCAGCTTGGCCACCGCCCAGGCGCGCCCGGCCGGGCGGCGGATGTCCTCGGGGAGGGTCTCGACCGCGAAGTAGCGGGAGAGCTTGTCCACGAGGCCGGGCAGGGACAGCTCGCGCAGCCCGTAGACCAGCCGGTGGGTGGGGAACATGATCAGCCCCGGGTCGTTCAGGGGGCAGAGGAACATGAGGATGTAGGCGTGCCCGCCGTCGGCGGGCAGCCCGGGCTGCTGCTGGTCCAGGAGCCGCCGGTAGGCGAGCCCGGTCTCGTAGCGGGTGTGGCCGTCGGCGATGAAGACCCGCTTGTCGGCCAGGTTCTGCCGGAGCTGGGCCACGAGGCTGGGGGCGTCCACCCGCCAGAGCCGGTGGTGCACGCCGTCGTCGGAGTCGGTCTCGGCCGCCGGCTCCGCCGCCATGGCCGCGTCCAGGCTGCGGGCGGTCGCCCCCGCCTCGTCGCGGTAGAGCCCGAAGAGCGGCGAGAGGTTGGCCCGCACCGCCTTGAGCAGCTCGAGGCGGTCGGCCTTGGGGGCGGCGAGGGTCTTCTCGTGCGGGACGATGATGCCCTCGCGGAACTCGTGGAGGCGCACCGCCGCCATGAAGCCGCGCCGCCGCACCTGGCGGCCGTCGGGGGCCCAGAACGTCTGCTCCAGCGGGTAGAAGGCGAGGGTCGGATCGCGCTTCAGGATCCCCTGCAGCTGCCAGCTGGCCCAGTACTCGGCTGCCCGCGTGTACTTGTTCGAAACCGGCCCGTCGCCGGGCCGCTCCTCCCCGAGCGTGAGGTGGACCACGTTGTGCGGGCTGCGCCGGAGCAGCTCGTCGCGCTGCACCTGGGCCACCAGGTCGTACGGGGGAGCGAGCAGCTGGCCGAGCGCGCGCCCGCGGGTGGCGGCGTAGCGGACGCCGCGGAAGGGGACGATCTCGGCCATCGGGGGACGGACCGTAGATCACGCCACTCGCCGGCGCAAGGCGCCCGTGCTGCCCCTCAGGGTGAGGCGAGCACCCGCTCCACCGCGATCGCCCCGGCCCGGACGACCCGCACCCCCTCCGGCCCCACCTCCACCACGGTGCTCGGGAGCCCGCCCGGCGTGGCGCCGCCGTCCAGGACCAGGTCGACCGCCTCGCGCAGCGCCTGGTCGAGGTCCTCGACCCGCGCGGGCGGCGGCCCGCCGGAGGGGTTGGCCGAGGTCGAGACCAGCGCCCCCCCGGCCGCGGCGGCGAGCGCCCGCGCCACCTCGCTCCCCGGGATCCGGATTCCGACCGTCCCGGTGCCGCCGGTGACCGCCGCGGAGAGCCCCAGCCGGGCAGGGAGCACCAGCGTCAGCGGCCCGGGCCAGAACCGCTCCGCCAGCCGCGCCGCCCGTCCTCGGAGGACGGCGACCTCCTCGACCTGGGCGCGGTCCGCCGCGAGGAGCGGGAGCGGCTTCCCCTCCGGTCGGAGCTTGGCCCGGGCGAGCCGGTCGAGCGCCCCGCCGGCCCGGGCGAGCGCCCCCAGGCCGTAGAAGGTCTCGGTGGGATAGACGACGATCCCCCCGCGGCGGAGGACCTCGCCCGCGGCGGCGACCCGCCTCTCCAGCTCGGCGTCCACCGCTCGACTCTACCGCGCCCGCCCTCGCCCCGCCCGCCGGCGTCGGGCGGCTACTCGGCGCGGCGAACCGCCAGGAGCCCGGCGAGGAGGAAGAGGACGTTCGGCGCCCAGGCGGCGGTCCAGGGCGGGACCCGCCCCGACAGGCCGAGCGCCCAGGTGACGCCCTGGGCGCCCCAGAGGAGGAGGGAGACGCCCACCGACTCGAGGAGCGAGGTGGCGAGGTGGCCCCGCCGGTTCCTGCGGAGCGCGAGGGCGACCGCGAGGAGCGCGCCCGGGACGCCCACCAGGGGGTAGGCGAGCCGGTTGTAGCGCTCCAG
>DATKAL010000320.1:0-2528 GCA_035498135.1 Anaeromyxobacter sp. | reverse complement strand
TCCTCCGCTTCTACCAGGTGGCGATCGCCTCGGGCGACGCCGCCTTCGCCCGCACCCTCCTGGTCGTGCTCGGCTTCGCCTCGATCGGCGTGGCCACCGCCTTCATGGTCCGGCAGCGCGACTACAAGCGGCTCCTCGCTTACTCCTCGGTGGAGAACATGGGCGTGCTGGCCGCCGGGGTGGGGGTGGGCGGGGCGGCCGCCTACGGCGCCCTCCTCCACGCCGTGAACCACTCGGTGGCCAAGGCCGGCCTCTTCCTCCTCGCCGGCAACGTGCTGCGCGCCTACGGCACCACCACCGCTGCCGAGGTGCGGGGAGTGGGGCGCCGCCTGCCGGCGAGCGGGGCCCTGCTCACCGTCCTCTTCCTGGCCGTCGGGGGGCTGCCGCCCTTCGGCCCCTTCATGAGCGAGTTCCTCGTCTTCCAGACCGCGCTCCGCGGCCCGACCCCCTGGCTGGGCGTGCTCTTCGTCGCCCTGCTGGCGATCGCCTTCCTGGGGATGGCGGGCGTCCTCGTGCCCATGCTCCAGCCCGGGCCGGGCGAGCGCGAGGGGCGGGTGCGGGAGCGGGCGCTGGCCCTCCTCTCCCCGGCCGCCCTGTGCGCCGCCACCCTGGTCCTGGGCGTCCGCGTGCCCGGCTTCCTCTCCCGCCTGCTCGGGGAGGCGGCGGCCCGGATCGGAGGCGGTCCGTGAGCCCGGCACGCCAGCCGGCGAGGCCTACCCTGCTCGCGACGCGGAACGGCGGCGCGGTGGCGCTCGCCGAGGTTCCCCTCCTGCCGGTGGAGGGGCTGCGCGCGGCCGTGCTCGACCGGTGCGGCGGCGGGGCCCGGCTGGCGGCGCTCTTCCCCCTCGCTCCTCCGTCCGGCGGGCGCGGGTACGAGCTGCTCGCCGTCCTGGTCGACGATCGCCGCGGGGAGATCGCCCTGGTGCGCGGGCTGCTCCCCCGCTCCGGGCGGTACCCGGCCCTCACCGCCGAGCTGCCCGAGGCCCAGGCCTTCGAGCGCGAGCTGGCCGAGGACCTCGGAGTGGTCCCGGAGGGCCACCCCTGGCTCAAGCCGCTCCGGGCCCACGCCTTCGGCGAGGGCGCGCCCGGCCGCTCGTTCCTCGCCGTCCAGGGCGAGGGGGTGCACGAGGTGGCGGTCGGCCCGGTGCACGCCGGGATCATCGAGCCCGGGCACTTCCGCTTCCAGTGCCACGGCGAGGAGGTCCTCCACCTCGAGATCCACCTCGGTTACCAGCACCGCGGGGCGGAGGCGCAGCTCCTCTCCGGCCGGCCCGGGCGGGCGCAGGTGGTGGCCGAGGCGATCGCCGGCGACACCGCGATCGGCCACGGGCTCGCCCACGACGCGGCGCTCGAGGCGCTGGCGGGGGTCGAGCCGCCCCTCGAGGCCCAGGTCCTGCGCGGGATCGCGCTGGAGCTGGAGCGGCTCTCCAACCACGTGGGCGACCTGGGGGCGGTCTGCAACGACGTCGGCTTCCTCCCCGGCGCGTCGTTCTACGGCCGGCTGCGGGGCGACTTCCTGAACCTGCTCGCCGAGCTCTCCGGCAACCGCTTCGGCCGCGGGCTGCTCGTCGCCGGCGGGGTCCGCTTCGGCGTCGCCGCCGATCAGCGGGCCGAGCTGGTGGGGAAGGTCGATCGCGCCTGGCGGGACCTCCGCGACACCGCCGCCGCCACCTTCGACACCCCCTCGGTCCTCGCCCGCCTCGAGCGCACCGGGGTGGTGAGCGCCCAGGCGGCCGAGGAGCTCGGGCTGGTCGGCCCGGCGGCGCGGGCCGCCGGCTGCTCCCGCGACGTCCGCCGGGACCACCCCTCCGGCGTCTACCGCTTCGCCCACATCCCCATCGCCACCGCCGACGCGGGCGACGTCCTCGCCCGGGTCCAGGTGCGGCGGATCGAGATCCGGCGCTCGATCACCTTCGTGCGCGAGCACCTGGAGCGGCTGCGAGGCGGGCCGCTGGCGGTCCCGGTCCCGCCGCTGCCGCCCGGGCGGCTGGCGGTGGCCCTGGTGGAGGGCTGGCGGGGCGAGATCGTCCACGTCGCCGCCACCGGCGAGGACGGGAGCCTGACCGCCTACAAGGTGGTGGATCCCTCCTTCCACAACTGGTTCGGCCTCGCCCAGGCGATGGGCGGCGGCGCGATCTCCGACTTCCCCCTGGTGAACAAGAGCTTCAACCTCTCCTACGCAGGACACGACCTGTGAGCGCGCACAAGCCCGAGTCCCGGCGCCTCGGCCGGGTGACGCCGCTCCTGGAGATGGTGCGCGCCCGCCTGCGGCAGGGGCGCCAGACCCACCCGTTCCCCGACGCTCCCCCGGCGCTCCCCGCGCGCTTCCGGGGCCGGCCGGTGCTCTCGCCGGATCGGTGCCGGGACGGCTGCCGCGCCTGCGCCGACGCCTGCCCGGTCGAGGCGATCGCCCTCGACCCGCTCCGGCTCGACCTGGGCGCCTGCCTCTTCTGCCCGCGCTGCGCCGAGGCCTGTCCCGAGGGGGCGATCGCCTTCGGCCGGGACCACCGGCTGGCCGCCTCGTCCCG
>DATKAL010000319.1:0-7925 GCA_035498135.1 Anaeromyxobacter sp. | reverse complement strand
GCGGCTGCGCGTGGCGATCGCCTGAGGGGGGCCGGGCTTCCACCGGCGCGTCGTGGAGCGGGCGCCCGCCGAGCGCGAGCAGCTGGTGCGCTCCCTCCGGGCGCGGTTCGGCTGGCGCTGACCGCGGGCCGGGCGCCGCCTCGCGCTCAGGGTCCCTCGGTGCGGACCACCGCCTCCGCCGGCAGCGCCGCCAGCAGGGCGGCGAGCGCGGCCCTCACCGCGGCGGCGTCCTTCGCCTCGAGGGTCACCTTCACCCGGTGATCGGCCTCGTCGAACCGCGGGTAGCTCCCGATCTCCACCCGGGGGTGGGCGTGGGCGACCGCGTCGAGCGCCGGCGCGATCCGGTCCTCCCCCGCCGACAGGTAGACGCAGGCGAGGACGAACGGGGGGGCGGCCAGGAGCGGGGCGATCCGCTCCAGCTGGTAGCGGAAGAACTGCGGGACCCCGGGGAGCATCACGACGTTCTCCACCGCCAGGGTCGGGTAGCCGGCGTCCCCCAGGAGGCGGGTGCCGGCCGGCACCTCTGCCATGCGCAGGGCCGCCTCGGGCGGCTCGGCGCCGGCGTGGTGCTTCCGGTGCAGGGCCCGGATCGCCTCCGCCAGCGGCGCGGAGCGGATCAGGGGCCGGCCGAGCGCGCAGGCCACCGCCCGCACCGTGACGTCGTCGTGGGTGGGCCCCACGCCGCCCGAGGTGAAGAGCCAGTCCACCCGCCGGCGGACCGCGTCCACCGCCGCCACCACCTCGTCGACCCGGTCGAGGACGGTGTGGATGGAGAGGAGCCGGACCCCGAGCTCGCGCAGGCGGCGGGCCGCCCAGGGCCCGTTCTCGTCCTGCACCTTGGCGGAGAGGACCTCGTTCCCGACGACGACCAGGGCGGCGCTCGTGGTCATCAGCGGATCCTCGCCACCTCCGCCCGCACCGCCGCCGCCACCCGGTCCGGCGCCTCCTCCCCGTCCAGCTCCACCAGGCGCTGGCCGCCCTCCCGGAGCCGGGCGATGGCCCGCCGGTAGCTCCGCGCCACCCGCCGCTGGAACCCGGACACCTCGTAGATCTCGCGGTCGAGGGAGGCGGCCAGCCGCCGGCGGAGCGCCACCGCCGGCCTCACCCGGAGGAAGACGGTCAGGTCCGGCCGGGCGGCCCGGGCGTTCAGCGCCTCCACCCAGGGGAGCGCGCCGGTGGTGAGCCCCTGGTAGGCGAGCGACGAGAGCGTGAAGCGGTCGGAGATGACGTCCACCCCCTCGGCGAGCTTGGGGGCGATCTCGACCGCGACGTGATCGAGCCGGTCGGCGGCGAAGAGGAGCGCCAGGGCGGCCGGGTCGAAGGGGCCTCCGGCGAGGCCGGTGGCCCGCCCGTTGAGCACCTGCCGGATGAGCGCGCCGACCGGGCCGCCCGAGGGCTCGGCGGTGACGTGGACCCGGCGCCCCTCGGCCCGGAGGGCCTCCCCGAGCAGGCGGGCCTGAGTGGTGGTGCCGGCGCCGTCGAGCCCCTCGAGGACCACGAAGCGGCCGCGCCGCGCACCGCCCCCTGCCCTCCGCCGCCCCCCTCCCCGGGCGCTCACGTGTCGAGCCCCAGCGTGGAGCGCAGCGCCCGGTAGCGGTCGAAGAGCGCGTGCTCCTCCCGCATCAGGCGGCGAACGCGGAGGAACGACCGGATCGACAGGGAGAGGAGCACCACGGTGACGACCA
The DNA here is from genome assembly GCA_035498135.1 of Anaeromyxobacter sp. Classification (GTDB taxonomy): domain Bacteria; phylum Myxococcota; class Myxococcia; order Myxococcales; family Anaeromyxobacteraceae; genus Anaeromyxobacter. Next base: position 6,240 of record DATKAL010000319.1, on the reverse strand, counting down.
TGGCGAGGTAGAGGAACACGGGGGGACCGTGCGCCGTCCTGCGGGTCGCCCCGGGCTTGAGCGGGCCCCAGCGATCCCAGGCGAGGGCGACGCAGGTCCCGGTCCCGATCAGGCCGGCGAAGATCTGGTACAGGGCGCGCCGGGCCGCGTCCACCGAGCCGCGCACCGCCAGGCGCTCGGCCAGCGCGTCGTGCTCCGCCTTCAAGGCGACCGGGTCGGAGACGGGAGTCTGGCCGGGGCTCATGGCCGGCGGTTCTACCCCCGCCCGAACCGGGCGGCAATCGCGTCCTGGACCGCGCCGAGGGTGGCCGGCAGCCGGACCCCGGGGTTCCGCAGCGGCGAGGCGAGGCCGGGGAGCGTCCCCTCGTGGTAGCCGACCTTGAAGTCGGAGAACTTGAGCCCGTGGGCGGTCGAGATCACCACCACCCGCTCCCCGCGGCGGATCGCCCCGCGGGAGGCGAGCTTCTCCAAAGCGGCCAGGGCCACCCCGGTGTGCGGGCAGGTGAACATGCCGGCCCGATCGGCCCGGGCGGCGGCGTCCGCCAGCTCCTGCTCGCTGGCCTGCTCCACCAGCCCGTCGAGGGCCTCCAGCGCCCGCAGCGCCCGGCGCGCCGAGACCGGCGCCCCGATCTGGATCGCCGAGGCGAGCGTCTTCCCCGCCGGGACCGGCGCCACCTCCACCGCCGCGGTCGGGCGGACGCCGGCCCCGGTGGTCGCCCGCCAGAGCGGGTTCGCCTGCTCGGCCTGGGCCACCACCAGCCGGGGGAGCCGGTCCACCAGCCCCAGCTCCTTCATCAGCTGGAACCCCTTGCCGACCGCGCTCGCGTTCCCCAGGTTGCCGCCCGGGATCACGATCCAGTCCGGGCTCGTCCAGCCGAGCTGCTGGGCGATCTCGATCGAGGCGGTCTTCTGCCCCTCGATCCGGAGCGAGTTCATCGAGTTGGCGAGGTAGATGTCCGGCGTCCGGGAGAGCTCGCGCACCACCCGCATGCAGCCGTCGAAGTCGGCGTCGAGCTCGAGGACCAGGGCGCCGTTGGAGATGGGCTGGACCAGCTGGGCGGTCGAGATCTTGCCGCGGGGCAGGAGCACCACGCTCGGGATCCCGGCGGCGGCGCAGTAGGCGGAGAGGGCGGCCGAGGTGTCGCCGGTCGAGGCGCAGGCCACCGCCCGCACCGCGCCGCCCCGCGCCCGCATCTCCTTCACCGCGGAGACCAGCACCGTCATCCCCAGGTCCTTGAAGGACCCGGTGTGCGTGACCCCGCACTCCTTCAGCCACACCTGGTCGAGGCCGAGCTCCCGGGCGTAGCGATCCACCCGGAGGAGCGGGCTGCCCCCCTCGAACATGGAGACCACGTTCTCGTCGGCGAGCTGGGGGTAGACCCACTCCTTCTTCCCCCAGACCCCCGATCCGTAAGGCCAGGCGCCGAGCTTGAAGCGCCCGTCGAAGAGGGCCTTCCACTCGGGGGCGGAGCGGGCGGCGAGAGCGGCGCGGTCGTGCTCCACCTCGAGGAGCCCGCCGCAGCGCGGACACTGGTAGACGACCTCGGTGAGCTCGGCGCGGAAGTCGCAGCGGTCCGCGCAGCGGAACCAGGCGGAGAAGGCCGGGGGGGACATCGTTACCGGCCGCCCGGACCCTTCTTGAGCAGCTTCGCGATCCGCTCGGCGGCCAGCTGGATCCGGGGCTCGTCCACGATCAGGGCGATGCGGACGTAGCCGTCCCCCGCCTTGCCGAAGCCGATGCCGGGGGCGACCGCCACCCCCGCCTCGTCGATCAGCCGGCGGGCGAACTCGAGCGAGCCGAGGTGCCGGAACGGCTCGGGGATGGGGGCCCAGGCGAACATGGAGGCCGCCGGGCTGGGGAACGACCAGCCGGCCGCGCCGAAGTGGCGGACCAGCGCGTCGCGCCGCCGGCGGTACCGCTCCCGGATCTTCGCCACCTCGTCGTCGCACTCGTCCAGGGCGGTGATGGCGGCGGTCTGGACCGCCCCGAAGAGCCCGTAGTCGAGGTAGCTCTTCACCCGGGCGGCGGCCGCCACCAGGGTGGCGTTCCCGCCGCAGAAGCCGACCCGCCACCCCGGCATGTTGTAGCTCTTGGAGCAGGACATGAACTCGAGGGTCCGCTCGCGGGCGCCGGGGACGGCCAGCATCGAGGGGGCCTTCTCCCCCTCGAAGACGATGTCGCAATAGGCCAGGTCCGAGATGATGAACAGGTCCCGCGCCTCGGCGAACTTGACGATCCGCTCGAAGAGCTCGGGGGTGGCGACCGCGGCGGTCGGATTGGCGGGGAAGTTCACCACCAGCCCCTTGGGCCGGCGCTCCGCCCGCTCGGTGGCGGCCACCAGCGACTCGAAGAAGTCGACGCCCGGGCCCACCGGCACGGGGATGGTCTCGGCGCCGGCGATCACCGCGCCGAAGGCGTGGATCGGGTAGGTGGGGGCGGGCGCCAGCACCGCGTCGCCCTCGGAGAGGAGCGCCACCAGGGCGTGGCCGATCCCCTCCTTCGAGCCGATGGTGACGAGCGTCTCCTTCTCCGGATCGAGCTCGACCCCGTGCCGCCGCTTGAACCAGCGGGCCACCGCCTGGCGGAGCTCGGGGAGGCCGCGCGGGTTCAGGTAGCGGTGGAGCCTCGGCTCCCGCGCCGCGGCGGCGAGGCGGTCGACGATCCGGGAGGGCGTGGCGCCGTCCGGGTTGCCCATCGAGAAGTCGACGACGTCGATGCCCCGGGCGATCGCCTCGTCGCGCAGGCGATCGGTGATCGTGAAGACGTAGAGGGGCAGGCGCTTGACGCGCGCGAAGGTCTCGGGGTCGTTGAACGTTTTCATGCGGGCCGTCCAATTTGCCGGGTGCCGCAGCGCTTGGCAAGGGGCGGCGCGCCGTCAGGCGTCCGGGAGCCGGGCGCCGCAGGCGGCGCACCGGGAGCCGCGGACCGGGGTCCCGCAGCTGCAGAGCCGGGGGCCCTCCTCCGTGGGTGCAGCCGTCCCCGGGACGGCCTCGACGGGGAGCCGCATCCCGCAGCGGGAGCAGATCCGCTCCCCTGGCCCGGCAGGCGTCCGGCAGTAGCGGCAGATCGTCACCGTCGCCAGGGGCGTCGGGCCGTCCCCCGGGAGCTCCGCCGCCGTCCGCTCCAGGTCGGGGAGGGCCTCCGCCGCCACGTCCACCGGCGACGCGCCGGTCGGCTCCAGGTCGAGGGCCTCCAGGGCGTCCGGGGGGGCGAGGGGGACCGGGAGGTGCCGGGTGACCTCCAGATCGGGGAGGCGCTCCTCCTGCGCGTCGACCGGCTCGAGCCGGGTCGGCTCGAGCCCCTCGACCAGCGGGACGGGGGGAGCGCTCGCCTCCCCGCCCGCGAGGCGATGACCGCAGAGCTCGCACTCGGCGCCGGAGGACTGCGGGTGCTCGCAGACGGGGCAGACGATCATCGGGCCCGAGTGTACCTCAGGCGGAGGCCGAGCCGCCCGCTGCCGGCGCCGCCCGGGTGAGCGGGACGAACCGGACCGGCAGGAGGTCGCTCTCCACGGCCGCCCCGTCCCTCCCCTTCTGCACCACCCGCAGCACCTGGAAGTCGAAGGGCTCCCCGACCGGCAGGATCATCCGCCCGCCGGGCGCGAGCTGGGTGACGAGCGGCGGCGGGACCTCCGGGCAGGCGGCGGTGACCATGATCCGGTCGAAGGGCGCCGCCTCGGGCCAGCCGAGCGCCCCGTCGCCCACCCGCAGCTGGACGTTCCGGAGCCCGAGCCCTTGCAGCGCGCGCTCGGCCCGCTCCGCCAGCTCCGGCAGGATCTCGATCGAGAAGACCTCGCGGGCGAGGAGGGCGAGGACCGCCGCCTGGTACCCGGACCCGGTCCCGACCTCGAGCACCTTCTCCCACCCCTCGAGGCGGAGCTGCTCCGTCATGTAGGCGACCACGAAGGGCTGGGAGATCGTCTGCCCGAGGCCGATGGGGAGCGGACGGTCCTCGTCCGCCTCGGCGACGAGCGAAGGGGGGACGAACTGCCGGCGGGCGAGCCGCGCCACCGCCTCGAGCACCCGCGGGTCCGAGATCCCGGCGGCCGAGAGGCGGCGTGCGAGCTCCTCGCTCACGCCCCCATCCTATCCACCTCGGCGGCGCCAGGGACGCGGCCCGAGGTCGTGCCGCGCGCGGGCCAACCCGTGCGGGCTCAGCCGATCTGGGCCAGCGACAGCCGCTCCGCCCAGCGCTCGCGGAGGGCCTCGCGGGCGGCGGCGTGCTCGGGGCGGGAGAGCTCCGGGTCCGCCTCCACCAGGGCGAACGCCGCTTCGCGCGCCTCCTCCAGGATCGCCTCGTCCCGGTAGAGGTCGGCGACCTCGAGGAGCTGCTGGCCCGACTGGCGCGTGCCGAGGAGCTCGCCCGGCCCCCGGATCCGCAGGTCGACCCGGGCGATCTCGAACCCGTCCTGGGTCTCCACCATGGCGCGGAGCCGCTCCCGGGCCTCGTCGCCGCTCCGGCGGAAGTGGGCCAAGAGGAGGCAGTGGCTCTGCGCTGCCCCGCGGCCGACCCGCCCGCGCAGCTGGTGGAGCTGGGAGAGCCCGAAGCGCTCGGCGTGCTCGACGACCATCACGCTGGCGTTGGGGACGTCCACCCCGACCTCGATCACGGTGGTGGCGACCAGGATCCCGGTCTTCCCCTCCCGGAACCGGTCCATCACCTCCTGCTTCTCGCCCGCCTTCATCCGGCCGTGGAGGAGCCCGATCTCCCGGCCGGGGAAGAGCCGGCGGAGGTCGTCGGCCCCGGAGGTGGCGTCGGCCAGGTCGGTCTTCTCCGACTCCTCCACCAGCGGGTAGACGACGTAGACCTGGTGGCCCGCCTCGAGCTCCCGCCGGGCGAGGTCGTAGGCGGCCCTTCGCTGGGAGTCGCCGAAGAGGCGGGTCTGGACCGGGGTCCGGCCCGGCGGCAGCTCGCCGATCTTCGACTGGTCGAGGTCCCCGTAGAAGGCCAGCGCCAGGGTCCGCGGGATGGGCGTCGCGGTCATCACCAGCACGTCCGGCCGGCGCCCCTTGGAGATGAGCCGCCCTCGCTGCAGCACGCCGAAGCGGTGCTGCTCGTCCACCACCACCAGCCCGAGCCGGTCGAAGCCGACCTCCTCCTCGAGGAGCGCGTGGGTCCCGATCGCGATCCGCGCCCTCCCCTCCGCCACCGCCGCCCGGGCGGCGCGCTGGGCCTTGCCCCGGGCGGCCGCCCCCACCAGCGCCAGCTCGATCCCGCGCCCCTCCAGCCACCGCCCCAGCGTCCGGGCGTGCTGCGCGGCGAGGATCTCGGTGGGCACCATCAGGGCCGCCTGCCAGCCCGACTGCACCGCCAGCATCATGGCGGCGAACGCCACCGCGGTCTTGCCGCTCCCCACGTCGCCCTGCAGGAGCCGGCTCATGGGCTCGGGCCGGGCCATGTCGCGGGCGATCTCCCCGAGCGCCTTCTCCTGCGCGCCGGTGAGCCGGAAGGGGAGCGGGGCGACCGCCCGGGCGATCGCCCCCGGCGAGGCGTCGAAGGCGATCCCCGCCTCGGCCCGCACCCCGTGCCGCCGCAGCGCCAGGGCGAGCTGGAGGAAGAAGAGCTCCTCGAAGACCAGCCGGCGGAAGGCCGGGGTGGCCCGCCCGGCGGCGAGGAGGAGGTCGGTGCCGGCGGGCGGGAAGTGGGCCTGGCGGAGGGCTTCGGCCCGGCCGAGCAGGTGGCGCCCGGAGCGGACCGCGGCCGGCAGGTCGTCCACCGCCGCGGGGGCGAGCTCGTCCACCAGCCGCTTCATGAGCTTCCGCAGGGCCGGGTGCTGGTGGTCGGCCGGCCCCGGGTAGATCGGCACGATCCGCCCGAAGTTGGCCGAGTCGCCGGCCTGGACCTTCTCCACCTCGGGCTGGGAGAGCTGCCGGCGCCCGCCCAGCCCCTCGGTCACCTTCCCCGAGGCGAGCAGCGACTCGCCGGGCTGGAACTGCTTGAGGCGCCAGGAGGGCGGGTTGAAGAAGACCAGCTCGACCGCCGCGCCGCCGGCGGAGAGCCCCACCTTGAGGAGCGGGCGCCCGTTCCGCATCCGCTGGACGCGGACGTGGGAGACCGTGCCGAGGACGCTCGCGTCGTCGCCGACGCGCAGGTCGGCGATGGACTTCACCGTGGTCCGGTCGCGGTAGGCGCGGGGCCAGAGCTCGAGGGCGCTCTCGACCGTGAGGTGGCCTCGCTCCTCGAGCAGCGCGCGGGGGGCCGGGTGGGCCCGCGGCAGGTCGGCGAGGCGGGTCCGGAGC
>DATKAL010000318.1:0-20005 GCA_035498135.1 Anaeromyxobacter sp. | reverse complement strand
GCGGTCGTTGGCCATGTTGGACATGACCCGCGGCCCGTCGATGAAGCCCGCCTGGGCCGCCACCACCAGGAGCGCGGTCTCCGCCGCCAGGGTCAGCCAGATGAAGGCCTGGCCCGGGGCGCCCCAGCCGCCGGCGAGCTGCTCCACCAGCACCGCGTTCATCGTCTTGCCCTCGGCCGGCTGGGCGTGGACGAGCAGGTAGCCGAGGGTGATGCCGGCGGCGGTCAGAGCCAGGGAGACCGCCATGTACACCATGGTCTTCTTCCCGGTGTGCACCTTGGGCTCGCGCATGATCTGGAGGCCGTTCGAGACCGCCTCGATCCCGGTGTAGGTCCCGGCGCCCATCGAGTAGGCGCGCAGGAACAGGGCGGCGAGCCCGGCCAGGCCGAGGGAGGCGAGCCCGCTCCGGTAGCCCTGGTGGACCTCGTGCACCACCGCCGGCAGCTCCGAGCCGCGCAGCACGATCACGCCCACGATCAGGATCGCGTGGGTGACGAGGAAGAGGACGAAGATGGGCGCCAGGGTGGTGACCGACTCCTTCACCCCGCGCAGGTTGAGCACCGTGAGGAGGAGGATCGCCCCGAACTCGATGGGGAGCTTGAGCGCGTGCCAGTGCGGCGGGAGGAAGCTGAAGGTGGCGTCGGCCGCGGCGGCGATCGAGACGCTGATGGTGAGGACGTAGTCGACCAGCAGCGCCGAGCCGGAGACCACCCCGAACTTCGGGCCGAGGAGCTTGGAGGCGACGACGTAGCCGCCGCCGCCGAAGGGGAAGTGCTCGATGATCCGGGAGTAGGCGTAGGAGATGATGAAGACGGTGAAGGCGGTGGCGATCGCCAGCCCGACCGCGAGGAAGTGGTACTGCCCGAGCGCCCGGAAGGACTCGTCCGGACCGTAGGCGGAGGAGCTGAGCCCGTCCGCCCCCAGCCCCACCCACGCCAGGAAGGCGATCAGCGAGATGTGGTGGTAGGTCTTCGGATCGCGGATGTCCCGGGGCTTGCCCAGGAGCATCCGCTTCAGGTCGACGACGGTCATCGAGGCTCCGGCCGGAGGGAGGGAGGCGCTCCGCATTGCAAGATGCAGCGCACTCCGGCCGGTGCCCGTTTGACGTGCAAGGCCGCGCGGAATCCCGAGGTTCCACGGGTGGGCCAGCCGGGCGGGCGGGAGGCGCCCGGAAACCGGGCAGCCGGGTGCTCCGGGCGGTCCCGCAGAATGCGACGGGCGCCGCCCCCCGGCATCGCATTTCGCCAGACCGGGGCGGCTACTTGGGCGCGGCGCCGGGCGCCGGCGCGGCGCCGGGCACGGGCCCTTCCTCGAGGTCGATCTCGAGGACCTTCGCGCCGTCGTCCACCACGTAGTACGCGCGGTACCGCTGCCCGGGGCTCAGGGTGGCCAGGCCACCCATCGGCTTGCCCTCGAGCGAGAAGACCTGCACCTCGGGGCCGACCTTGTAGGTGACCACGCCCGCCGGCGTCGTCCCCCGCATCACGCCCCTGGCGGCCTCCACGGAGAGCACCGTCCCCATGTCGCACTTGGTCCGCTCGGTGGCCTGCACCTGCCGGGGCGGCGGGTACGGCCACTTGCCGCCGAACGGCTGGCTGGAGTCCGGGGCGAGGAGGGCGAGCGCGAGCAGGAGGGCGGACGGGGTCATGGGATCTCCTCCGAGGAGTATCGCCGCCCCGGGGTCGCTTGTCATGCCGGAGACCGCGCCGTCCGCCGCCGGCGATCCCCTGTTCGCGCGCTCTAGAAGTCCCGGAGGGCGGCGTCGCCCTCCGGCGGGAACCGCTCCGCGAGGATGCCGGCCGGCGCCTGGAGCGCGGCGCCGCCGTTCCGGAGCGCGCCGCCGGCGCGCGCCGCGGCCCCGTTGACCCGGGGGACGGCCGCCGCCGCCGGGCGTGCCGGGCGGACGACGGGCGCCTCGTCCCGTTCCAGCCGGAAGGACCCGACCATTGCGGCCAGCTCCCCGGCCTGGCCGGACAGCTCGCTCGCCGCCGAGGAGGACTCCTCCGCCGAGGCGGCGTTCTGCTGGGTCACCCGGTCCATCTCGCCCATGGCGCCGATCACCTGGTCGATCCCCGCCGCCTGCTCCCGGGACGTGGCCGCGATCTCCGAGACGATGGCCGAGGCCTTCTCCACGCTCCCGACGATCTCGCCGAGCTTGCCGGCCACCTGCCGGGCGGTCAGCTCCCCGGCGCTCGCCTCCTGGACCGACTGCCGGATCAGCGCCTCGGTCTTCCCCGCCGCCTCCTTGGCGCGGCCGGCCAGGGAGCGGACCTCCTCCGCCACCACCGCGAAGCCGCGCCCCGCCTCGCCCGCGCGGGCCGCCTCCACCGCCGCGTTGAGGGCGAGCAGGTTGGTCTGGAAGGCGATGTCGTTGATGTCGCGGATGATCTGCGAGGTCCCCTCCGCCGAGGCCCGGATCCGCGCCATGGCCGCCTGCATCCGCTCCATGGTGCCGGCGCCGTCGGCCGCCGCCCCCCGGGCGCTCCGCGCCAGGGTGTTGGCCTGCTGGGCGTTCTCCGCGGAGCGACGCGCGGTCCCGGAGACGGCCTCGACCGCCGCCGAGGTCTCCTCGAGCGAGGAGGCCTGCTCGGAGGCACCGGCCGCCACCGCCTGCGAGGACGCGGCGATCTGCGCGGCCGCGCCGGACACCTGCTCGACGGCGGCCGCCACCTGGTCGAGCGCCTCGTGGAGCGCCCCGGCGGTGGCGTTGAGGGACTCCTTGATCCGGGCGTGGTCGCCCCGGTACTCGCCCCGGACGCGGGCCCGCAGGTCGCGTCCGGCGAGCCGCTCCAGGACCGCGCTCGCCTCCTGGAGGGGGGCGAGCGCGGCGTCCAGGGTGCGGTTCACGCCCTCGACGATGGCCCGGAAGCCCCCCTGGTGTCGGGAGGCGTCCGCGCGGGTGGAGAGCTCCCCGGCCACCGCCGCCCCGGCCAGGAGCTCGGCGTCGGCGAGGAGGGCGCGCAGGTTCGCGCGCACCTGCTCGATGGTGTCGTTGATGAAGCGCTTCTTCCCCGGGAGCGCCTCCAGCGGCGCGTCGAAGCTCCCCCGTCCGAACTCGCCCACCACCGCCATCGCCTTCCGGGTCATGGCCGTGTGGGCGGCGGCCATCCCGTTCACCCCTTCGGCCATGCTCCGGTAGGCGCCCTGGAAGCGGGCGGCGTCCACCGCCGCGTCGATCTCCCCCCGCTCGTGCTCGGCGCTCATCCGGTTCATCTCCGCGATGAGCCCGTTGAGGTTGCCGCGGACCTGCTCGACGGTCTCGTTGATGAACCGCTTCTTGCCCGGGAGCGGCGCCAGGGCGGCCTCGAAGTTGCCCCGCCCGAACTCGGCGAAGACCTCCATCGCCCGGCGGTTCACCGCCAGGTGGGCGCCCACCATCTCGTTCACGCCCTGCGCCATGGTCCGGTAGGCGCCCTGGAAGCGGGCGACGTCCACCGCCGCGTCGGTCTCGCCCCGCTCGTGCTCGGCGCTCATCCGGTTCATCTCCGCGATCAGGCCGGAGAGGGCGGCGACGCAGCGGTTCAGGGCGTCCTGGATGGCGTTGAAGTCGCCGCGCTGGCGCTCCTCGAGGGGCGGAGGGAGATCGCCGTTGGAGATGCGGGTGACGTAGTCCACCACCAGCTCGAGGGGCCGGGCGACCGCGTCCAGGGTGGCGTTCATCGCCTCCACCACCGGGCGGAGCTCGGCGGTCACCTGGGCCCCGTCGCCGCGGACCTGGAGCCGGCCCGCCTCGACCGCCTCGTGAAGGCGGCCCGCCTCCACCAGCACCCCCCGGATGCCGAGGGCGATGGCCCGCGAGAGGAGGAGCCCCAGCCCGGCGAGCAGGGCCGCCCCGGCGCCGAGCGCGATCGTCACCGCCCAGAGCCCGCGGACCGCGGCGCGGTGACCGGCCTCCCGGCTGGCGATCGCGCCTTGCCGCGTGGCCGCCACCAGGCCGGCGAGGGCCCGGCCCACCGGCTCGCCGGCCGCGCGGGCGGTGAGGAAGCTCCGCCAGGCACGCCCGTCCACCTCCTCCATCCGTTCGGGATCGCCGCCCTGCTCCACCAGCCGCTCCCGCTCGTCGAGCACCGACACCGTCGTGTCCGCCCACTGCCGCCAGCCGGCCAGCGTCACCTTCACCGCCGTCCAGCGCAGCGCCTCCTCCTCGTGCGGGTGGCCCTCGAAGGCCGCCACCGCCTGGTCGAGGGCGGCCGACGTGTCGCGGTACGCCGCGCGCGTCTCCCGCCGGAGCCGCTCGTCCGCGCGACTCAGCATGAGCGTGGCCAGCTGGCCGGCGGCCTCCGCCTGGCACTCGGCCACGTGCCCGAGGGCCTCCACCGCGGGGAGCTTCGCGTCGGCCACGTCCGTGAGGTGGCCGGCCAGGCTCCGGGCGGTCGCCCAGGCGACGGCGCCGAGCCCGAGCATGAGGGCGAGCGCGACCGCGAACGAGGCGAGGATCTTGGTGCCGGTCTTCATGCTGGCGAGCACGGGTGCTTCCCCCCACGACCTGACCTCGGCCCCGCAGGCCGGAGCAGGGGTGGGAGGAGCAGCCGGCGTGCCGGCCCGGCCCGCGGCGGGGGGGGGCGGCGCCCGCGGAGGCCGCGCCGGGAGCGCGGGCCAGTGCGGACGCGGATCTGCGCCCCGGCGCGCCCCTGTCCCGGCCCCGCGGGACGCCCCGAGCCGCGCCCGCCGGATCGCGGGTTCGAGAGGACCCCGGGTGCACCGGAGGTGGGCAGCCGGGTGCGGCCCGGCGGTGGGGATCGGCGGGGCTCCCCGGACCCGGCGGCGCGGCGACCCATTCGAGCGCGCGGTGAGGCGCGCCCCGAGCCCGGCCGGCGGCGCGCCAAGCGGCGAGGAACGGGGGCGGATCGCAGGGCCGCGCCTCACCCGGGAGACGGCCCGCCCGGGCACGCGATTCGCAGCAGGCAGCGGCGTGACCTCCGGGCCCGCCCGCTGCCCCACCCCCGCTCCCCCGGACGCGCCCCCGGCAGAGGACGGGTCGCGGGACGCGCTCCGAGACCCCGAGGCCCTCGACGAGCTCGTGCTCGCGGAGCGCGTGCGGCTCCTCCACGAGCGCGCCCGCCCGGTCCTGGCCATGCTCGCCGCCAGCGCGGCCATCCTGGTGGCGGTGGTCGGCCAGCGGCCGCTCGGGCCCGGCACCCTCGCCTGGATCGGCGCGATGGCGGGCTCGATCCTCCTCCGCGCGGGGGAAGCCCGCGCCTACGCCGCCCGGGCCCGCCTGCCGGCGGAGGCGCGACGCTGGGCCCGGCTCTACTGCTGCGGGAGCGCGCTGAGCGGCGTGCTCTGGGGCGCGGCCGGCCTGCTCTTCTACGTCCCCGGCGCGCCCATCCAGCAGGCCGTGCTGGTGCTCGTCATCGGCGGGCTCGCCGGCGGCGCGGCCGGGACCAACTTCACCTACTTCCCGGCGGTGGCCGTCTTCTCCGTCCCGGTCGCCGCGCCCCTCCTCACCAGGCTCTGCGCGGAGGGGGACCGGCTGCACCTGGCGCTCGCCCTGCTGGTGCTGGTCTTCATGTTCGCCATGACCACCATCGGACGGATGGCGGCGCGCGCCATCCAGGGCTCGGTGCGGATGCGCTTCCGCCATGAGGCCCTGGCGGCGCACCACGCCCGCGAGGTGGTCCAGCACCGGGAGGCCGCCCGGGCCCTCCGCGAGTCTGAGGCGCTCTTCCGCGACCTGGCCGAGCGCGCCATCGTGGGCGTCTACCTGATCCAGGACGGCGTCCTCCGCTACGTGAACCCGCGGATGGCGGAGATCTTCGGCTACGCCCCCGAGGAGCTGATGGGCAAGGTCCGGAACATCGACCTCACCCACCCCGACGATCACGCCTTGGTGGAGGAGGGCTTCCGTGAGCGCCTGGCGGCCGGGCTGCCCTCCCTCCAGTACGAGTTCCGTGGCCTCCGCAAGGACGGCCGGGTCATCGAGGTGGAGGCCTTCGGGAGCCGGACCAGCCTCGGCGGCCGCCCCGCCATCGTCGGGACCCTGATCGACAACACCCGGCGGAAGCTGGCCGAGCAGGAGCAGGCGAAGGTGCAGAAGCTCGAGTCCCTCGGGATCCTGGCCGGCGGCATCGCCCACGACTTCAACAACCTCCTGGCCGCCATCCTGGGCGACATCTCGCTCGCCCGGGAGTCGAGCGCCGACCGGCAGCTCCGCGAGCTGCTCTCCGAGGCCGAGGGGGCGGCCCTGCGGGCCCGCGACCTCACCCAGCAGCTCCTCACCTTCTCCCGGGGCGGCGAGCCGGTGAGGAAGCGGGTGGCGGTCGCACCGCTCCTCCGGGCGACGGCCTCCCTGGCCCTGCGCGGCTCCCGGGTGGCCTGCGAGTACGACCTCCCGGAGGAGCTCTGGCCCGTGCACGTGGACGAGGGGCAGATCGGCCAGGTGATCCAGAACCTGGTCCTGAACGCCGTCCAGGCGATGGACGGGGCGGGGACGCTCCGCATCTCGGCCCGGAACGTCGCCGACGACGCGCCCCGCGCGCCGGGTGAGGAGCCCCGCCCCCGGGTGCGGATCGAGGTGGCGGACACCGGCCCCGGGATCGCGCCCGACGTCGCCCAGCGGATCTTCGACCCGTACTTCACCACCAAGGCGACCGGCACCGGGCTCGGCCTCACCACCGTCCACTCCATCGTCACCCGCCACGGCGGCCAGATCCGCCTGGACTCGGCGCCCGGCCGCGGAGCGACGTTCGTCGTCGCCCTGCCCGCCGTGCGGGACGCGGCCGAGCCGTCCGCCGCCGGGGGCGCGATCGTTCGCGGCCGCGGCCGGGTGGTGGTGATGGACGACGACGACCTGGTCCGGAGCGCGCTCGGCCGGATGCTGCGCCGGCTCGGCTACGAGGCGCTCCCGGCGCGCGACGGCGCCGAGCTCCTGGCCGTCTGCGCCGACGCCCGGGCGGAGGGCCGGCCGGTCGACGCCGCCATCATGGACCTCACCATCCCCGGGGGGATGGGCGGCAAGGAGGCGATCGGACCGCTCCGCGAGCGGGAGCCGGGGGTGAGGGCGATCGTCTCCAGCGGCTACTCCAAGGACCCGGTCATGGCCGAGTACCGCGCCCACGGCTTCGCCGGCGTGGTGGCCAAGCCCTTCCGGATCGAGGAGCTGAGCGAGACCTTGGCCCGCGTGCTGACGGGCCCGCCCGCCGGCGAGGACGGAGCGCCCGAGCGGCGGGTGGAGGCAGGCTAGCGCGCCGCCGCTAGCGCCGGTGGCAGCCCGCGCACTCCTTCGACGCCCGCTCGCCGTCGTGGCAGGCGAAGCAGGCCGTTCCCCGCTCGTGGTCGGGCCAGGCGATGAGGCCGAGCCGCCTCGTGGGGAACGGCTCGGCGTGGCAGTCCGGGCAGCGCAGCCCGGCCTTCTCGTGGGTGCGCACGTCGAAGGTCACCCGGCCCTGACCGCCCCCCCGGTAGTCGACGACGCGGTCGCCTGGGGTGGCGGACCCGGCCGCCGGGGCGAGGAGGAGCGAGAGCGCGGCCAGCGCCGGCGGCAGGATCCTCACGGCGCGCGCCTCAGACGGTCACGATCGAGCGGCTCACGCTCCGCACGCTCGCGACCCCGGTGAGCGTCATCGACTCGATGAGCTCGGCCTTGAGCTTCCCGAGGATCAGGGCCACGCCCTCCGGTCCGCCGCCGTGGGCGCCGCGCACGATGGGCCGGCCCACCAGCACCGCCTGCGCCCCCATCGCCAGGAACTTGAGCGCGTCGTGGCCGTACCGGATCCCACCGTCGGCGAGGATCACGGCGCTCCTCGCCGCGTAGCTGGCGATCTCGGGGAGCACCTCGATCACCCCCGGGGTGTGGTCGAGGCAGCGGCCGCCGTGGTTCGAGACCACCACCCCGGCGCAGCCGGCGTCGAGCGCGACCTTGGCCTCGTCCAGGGTCATGACGCCCTTCGCCAGGAAGGGGAGCTTCGTCGCCCGGACGAGCTCGCGCAGGTGCCTCGGGGTCTTGGGCTCGATCACCTGGCCGAGCTTGGCGGCGCGCGCCGACCGGCCGGCCGAGTCGATGTCGACCATCACCGCGCAGGCGCCGGCGTCCTCGACCAGCCGCATCCGCTCCAGGATCTCCTGCTGGGAGCGCGGCTTGATCACCCCGATCCCCCGGTGGCGGCGGATGGCCTCGAGCCGGAGCTTGTAGGTCTCCAGCGGATCCTCGGTGCCGTCCGCCACCAGCCCCATGGTCCCCGCCAGCTGGGCGCCGCCGAGCGAGGCCTCGATGAAGTCCTCCTCGCTCATCTTCCCGCCCATGTTGTAGGTGGTGCCGCCGAGCGAGGCGCAGAGGACGGGGAGCTCCAGCTTCTGGCCGAAGAGGGTGGTCGAGACCTCCGGCCGGGCGCAGTCGTGCAGGGTCCGCATGTTGAGCCGGACCTTCTGGAGGGCGGTGACGTTGTTCTTGAACGACATCCCGCTCCCGATCCCGCCGAGCCCCGGCACCTCGCCGGCGCAGGCCTGCCCATCGCACTCCGGGCAGACGCGGCAGCGGGGGTAGAGCTTCTCCCGGGCGACCTTGAGGACCTCCTCGAGCTTCTTCGCGCCCGTGGCCCCGGCCTTGGCGGCCGCGGTGGGCGCAGGCGGGGCAGACGCGGCCGCAGGCTGGCCGGCGGCGGGCTCGGCGGCCCGTGCCGACGCCGCCATGGCGACCGCGCCCACGCTCGCGACGGTCGCGGTGCCGATGAAGCTCCTCCGGCTGAGGCCGGTCCGGCCCTTGAGATCTTCCACGGTTCCTCCCTGGTGTCCCCGCAGTGCAGCATGGACTCGCAGTGCGAGCCCTGATCGCACGCAAGGAGGAAGGGGAATCACCGTGCGGCGAATGTTCGCACGCGGACCGAGGGTGTCGTGGACCGGGTCGGGAGCCCGGGGTGGGAACAGGCAAGCGGACGCTTGCCGCCCTCCTCAGCGCTTGATGAACGTCCCCTCGCGCAGCTCGTGGAGGGCCTGCGCGATCTCCTCGCGCGTGTTCATGACGAAGGGGCCGTAGCGGACGGCCGGCTCGTGGAGCGGCTGGGCGGAGAGGAGCAGGAAGCGCGCCGGCCCCTCGCCGGCGTGGGCCCGGACCACGTCCCCGTCCTGCAGGATCGCGAGGCGCGGCGCCCGCACGGCGCTCCGGCCCCGGCCCGGCCCGGCCCCGCCCACCACCACCTCGCCCTGGTACACGTAGAGGAGCGCGGTGTGGCCGCGGGGCACCGGCTGCTCGAACGCCCCCCCGGCCGGGAGCGAGACGTCGAGGTAGGTCGGCCCGGCGAAGATCTCCTTCACCGCGCCCTCCGTGCCGTCGACCTCGCCGGCCACCACGCGGACCCGGGCTCCGCCGGGACGGGCGACCTCGGGGATCCGGCTGGCAGGCACGTCCTGGTAGCGCGGCCGCGTCATCTTGAGCTTCGCGGGCAGGTTCACCCAGATCTGGAAGCCGTCCAGGCGGCGCGGGCCGGCCTTGGGCATCTCTTCGTGGAGGATGCCGCTCCCGGCGGTCATCCACTGGACGTCCCCCGCCCCGATCACGCCGGAGTTGCCGATCGAGTCCCGGTGGGCGACGCTCCCGTCGAGCATGTAGGTGATGGTCTCGATCCCGCGGTGCGGGTGCATGGGGAAGCCGGCCAGGTAGTCGCCCGGGTTCTCCGAGCCGAAGTGGTCGAAGAGGAAGAACGGATCCAGGTGGTCGAGCGTCTCCGTGGCGATGCTCCGCCGGAGCCGCACACCGGCGCCGTCGCTCACCGGCACCGGGGTCACCACGTCCTTCAGGCCTCGCTCCGTCATGTCGATCTCCTGCCGGATCCATAGCCACCGCGTGGGCCCGCACAACCGCGCCCCCGTGGAACGGACCGTTCCCGGCCGGGAACGGTCGCCTCCCCCGGCGCCTCCGCGGGGCGGGGCGACCCTCCCGGGAGCGTGCGGAATCGCTGTCCTCGGCCCGGCGGCCGGGGCACCATCCCGGGACCGAAAGGAGAACGCATGCGCCTCGCCGCCGTCGCCCTGCTCGTGCTCGCCCAGCCCGCCCTCGCCGCCGGGAAGTTCACCCTGAAGAGCTCGGACGTGAAGCCGGGCGGAACGCTCACCGAGAAGCAGGTCTTCAACGGCTTCGGGTGCCAGGGCGGCAACGTCTCGCCCCAGCTCGCCTGGTCCAACCCTCCCGCCGGCACGAAGAGCTTCGTGGTCACGGTCTACGACCCGGACGCGCCGACCGGCTCCGGCTGGTGGCACTGGGTGGTCTTCGACATCCCCGCGGACGTCCACGAGCTCCCCGCCGGTGCCGGGGGCGGCACCGGGCTCCCCGCCGGCGCCGTGCAGGGCCGCACCGACTTCGGCGCCCCCGGGTTCGGGGGCGCCTGCCCGCCGCCCGGCGACAAGCCGCACCGCTACGTCTTCACCGTCTACGCCCTCAAGGTGGAGAAGCTCGACGCCCCGGCGGACACCAGCGCGGCCATGATCGGCTTCATGACCCACGCAAGCCAGCGGGGGAAGGCGAGCTTCACCGCGAAGTACGGGCGGAAGAAGTAGCCCGGGCCGCCTGTCAGGCGGTCTGCACCAGGGTCACGCCTCCGAGCACCAGCAGGCCCCCGAGCACGGTGGCGCCGGCCACCGGCTCGCCCAGGAGGAGCACCGCCGCGGCCAGGGTCACGAGCGGCTCCAGGTAGAGCAGGGTGGCGACCCGGGAGGCCTCGACCTTCTCCAGGGCGCCGTACCAGAACAGGTAGCCGAGGCCGGAGCAGGCCAGGCCGAGGAAGAGCACCGCCCCCCACCCCGCCGGCGAGAGGCGGGCCAGGTCGCGCCACCCGGCCTGGGCGAGGAAGGGCGGGGCGAGCATCAGCCAGCCGAGCAGCATGGCCCCGGCGGTGGCCCGGGTCGGGCCGAGGCGCCGGATGGTGGGGTGTCCGAGGACCGTGTAGAGGGCCCAGTTGACCGTGCTCGCCAGGACCAGCAGGTCGCCCCGCGTGGCGGGGAGCGCCAGCGCCCCGGCCTCGATCCGCCCGCGGGTCACCACCAGCACCGCGCCCCCGAAGCCGATCAGGAGGCCGGCCACCTTGCGGGGACCGAGCCGCTCCCGGAGCATCGCCGCGGCGAGGAGCGCGGACCAGAGCGGGATGAGGCCGATCAGCCAGCCGGTCTTCACCGCGGTGGTGAGGGTGAGGGCATGGGCCTGCAGGAGCTGGTGGAAGGCCACCCCCACGAAGCCCATCGCCGCGAGCGGCGCCAGCGCGTCGCGGGGGGGCCAGGCCGGCCGGCGGCGCACCGCCTGGATGGCGAGGAGCAGGGCGGTGCCCAGCCCGGCCCGGCAGAAGATCAGGGTGATCGGGGAGATCTCGGCCACCACGGCCTTGGTGGCGACGAACGAGACGCCCCAGAAGACGACCGCGAGCAGCGCGCCCAGGCGAGGTGGCATGGCGGAGGAGGGAGTATGGGCGCGGCAGTTCGCCGAGGAGGGGTGCGCCTCTCCCGCCTGGCCCACGAGCCGAGCCGGCTCTCGAATCAGAAGCTCGGCCTGGCCGGAGAGCTCGCTCGAGGCCGAGGAGGACTCCTCGGCGCTGGCGGCGTTCTGCTGGGTGACCTTGTCCATCTCCGCGACCGCCTTGTTCACGTGATCGAGGGCGCGGCCTCGGCCTCCTCGCCCGCCTCGGCCTGGCTCTCGCCGGTCCGATCGAGGGCGATCTTGAAGAGGATGGGCCCGCCGATCTCGTTCACCGCCACCACCGCGACCGCCAGCGCGGCGAACCCCGGCCCGAAGGTGGGGAAGGCGTCGGCGACGCGGCTCGCGATGCCGAGCGCCAGCCCCGCCTGGGAGACGAGCGCGGCGAACCCCCAGCGCCGGAGCGCCGGGGGATCCCCTGCCAGCCGGGTCGAGACCGCCGACGCCGCCACGGTGAAGGCGGCCCGCGCGCCGGCCAGGAGGAGGGCGGCCGGCCAGAGGCTCCCGAGCAGCGGCAGATCGAGGTGGGCGCCGGCGGTGGCGAAGAACACCACGTAGACCACCTCGCCGGCCCCCTCCACGGCGTGGAGCAGCTTCGGCCCCTGCCGGGAGAGGTTCTCCACCACGAACCCGGCCACGAGGAAGATGAGGAGCCAGTCGAGGCGGAGGTAGTCGATCACGTTGGTGAGGACCAGCCCGAGCGCCACCAGCACGAGGAGGAGCTGCCGGCCGACGAAGCGCAGGTAGGCGATGAGCAGCAGGCCGAGCGTCACGCCGAGGGAGACGCTCCCCAGGAGCTCGTGGCCCAGCTCCCCGAGCGCGGCCGGCGAGAAGGTCGTCCCGGGCTCGAGCAGCGGCCGCGCCACCGTGAGCGCCAGCGCCAGCAGGAGCACCACCACCAGGTCCGAGCTCATCACGAAGTTGACGCTGAACGCGGCGAGCGGCCCCCTGGCGCGGGTCTGGGAGAGCACGCCCAGGCAGGCGCTGGGGCTGCGGGTGATGGCCAGGACCCCCCAGAGCAGCGCCACCCCCGCCAGCGTCCCCGGCGAGAGGTCGCGCAGGAACGGCACCAGCGGCCGCGCCGCGGCGAAGACCGCGCCGGTGAGGAGCATCACCGGGACGTTCTGGAGGAGCGCCGCCCAGGCGAGGCTCCGCAGCCCCCGGCGCAGCCCCTCCAGCCGCAGCTCGGCGCCGCCGGCCAGGGCGATGAGCGAGAGCGCCAGGGCGTTCACCGGCGCCAGGTCCGCCACCGCCTGGTGCCCGACCAGGTGGAGCAGGTGCGGTCCGCCGACCGCGCCGGCCAGCAGGTAGCCGGTCAGGTGGGGAAGGCCGATCCCCTCGAGCAGCGAGGCGGCCAGCGTGCCGCCGAGGAGGAGGAGCCCGACCGACGCGATGGTGGCCGCCCCGGCCACGATCGGGGGCCCGGCGCGCTCCGCCCCGGCCACCAGCAGCGCCAGGAGGCCGAGGACCAGGGCCTCCACCCAGAGGCTGCGCCGGGGGCCCTTGGCGCTCACGCCCGCCCTCCCTGCGCCGCCCCGGCCTCCGCCGGCGGGTCCTCGTCCCGGAGCTCTCCCGCGGCGCGGAGCGCGGCGCGGGCGGACGGGGTGGCCACCAGCTCGCCGGCCAGGGCCGAGGCGACCGCGGCCGCCAGCACCGTCCCGCCGACCGGTCCCGGAAAGCGCAGCGCGAAGGCCACGCCCACCGCCACGCCCAGCGGCCCGCTCGCCGCCAGCGCGCCCGCGGCGACGCCACCGCCGCGGCGGGCCGCCGGCCAGGCGGCCACCACCAGGGCCCCCTGCGCGCCCTTGGCGAGCAGGCGGGCCCCCAGCGCCGCGACCAGGAGCGGGAGGAGGCGGGGGTGCGCCCGGGGATCCACCATCGCACCCGCGAGGATCAAGGCGGGGAGGACCACCGGCCGCTCCACCTCCAGGGCCAGCGCCCGGAGCTCCTCCCGGTGGCGCGAGGCGAGGCTCAGGACCACCCCGAGCAGGAAGCCGGCCCCGATCCACGACAGCCCGAGCTGGGCGGCGAGGCCGAGCGCCACCAAGGAGGTGCCGAAGAGGACCCCGAGCACGGTGTTGCGGCGGAAGTCTGAGCCGAGGAGCGCGGCCGCCAGGCCGCCGAGCACGATCCCCAGGCCCGCCTCGACCCCGACACGGGCTGCCGGCGCCAGCACCGCCACGCCCCCCGGGGCGACCGCGAAGGCGGCCGCCGCCAGGGCCACCGGGGCGAGGTCGTCGCCGTCGCCCACCTCGGCGAGGAGATCGGCCAGCGGCCCGCGCGCGCCGGCCACGCCGGCGCCCCAGCGGAACAGGTCACGCCCGGTGTCCGCCAGGGCCGCGCCCGTCCCAAGCGCCAGCACGAGGTCGTCGGGGCGCGCGAGGAACCCGGCGCCCGGCTCGAGCCAGGCGAGCGCCCCGCCGACCGCGGCCGCCACCGCGACGCCGCAGGCGAGCGAGCCGAGGGTCCCGAGCAGCAAGGCCCCGAGCCGGATGCGCCGCCCGCCCACCCAGCCGAACTCGAGCCCCACCGCGAGCGCGACCCAGCCCACCGCCACCGCGGCGATGAGCCGGAAGGCGGCCACCACCGGCCCGTCCATGAGCCCGAGAGCCTGCGGCCCGAGGACGGCCCCGAGCGCGAGCCACCCGGCGCCGGAGGCCAGGGTCCCCCGCCCCCGCCGGGCCACCAGCGCGCCCCCCAGGTAGGAAGCGGCGAGGAGCGCCAGCAGGAGGGCGAGGATCCTCACGGGGCGTCGCGCTCCCCGGGCCGCGCCCTCCCCGGCAGGATCCGGAGCGGACGGACGAGCGCGAGCAGGTACGGCACCTGGACGCGCGCCCCGGCGTCGTCCTCCATGGCCAGCGCCAGCGGCCCGAAGCCCACCACCTTGCCCTCCCGGCCCCCCACCTCCACCCGGTCGCCCACGTGCACCTCGCGGCCGAGCACCAGCGGGAGCCCGGCGATCGCGCACGCCAGCACCGGCGTGGCGCCGAGCCCGACCGCGAGCAGCACCGTCTCGCCGATCCTCGCCACCACTCCCCCGCCGCCGAGGAGCGGCGCGGCGAAGACCAGCGCGCCGAGGACCAGGGCGGCGCTGGCGATCCCGCTCAGGGCCCGGGCTCGGTCGGCCCGAACGCCGCGGAGGTCCGCCTCGCCCCGCGCTGCGCCCGCCAGGAGCGCCCGCAGGATGCGGAGGGCCACCGCCACCGTCAGGGCCAGGGCGGCCGCCGCCAGGATCGCCGGGAGCGCCTGCCCGGCGCGACCGGCGAGATCGACCACCGGATCCACCACGCCCCGGGCCAGGCGGTCGGCCCACGGGCGCGTCCCGGGGAAGAGCGAGAGCCCGAGGAGCGCCCACAGCCAGACGATGAGCACCTGGGCGAGGAGCCAGCCCCCCCGCAGGGCGAGCCGCAGGGCGCCCCTCGTCTCCGCCTCGGTCGCCACCTGCACGCCGGCGACGCTGAGGGCCCGGGCGCGCGAGCGCGCCGACAGGGCGAGCGCCAGCTGGGCCTCGAGCCGGGCCAGGCGGCGCAGGAGCAGGAAGGCGACGAGCCCGGCGAAGACGAGGAGCGAGACGGAGAAGACCACCGCCTGGACGGCGAGGCGGGCCCGCTCCGCCTGGAGGGCCCGGTCGACGCGGGCCGCCACCGCGGCGGCCTGGACCTCCGGCGAGGCCGCCCCCGCGGCGGCGGCGTCCTCCGGGCCGACCTCGAGCACCGGCACCTGGCCGACGCGCACCAGGGCGCCTCCGGCGGCCGGCTCCACCCGTGCGGTCGCGGCCGGGTCCTTGGCCAGGGCGTCGGCGAGCGCCGCGCTCGCGCTCGTGGCCCGCTGCTCCGCCGTGTGGCCGCCGCGGGCCACCTCGACCTGGACCACCCGCGCGTCGCGCAGCTTCACCCACGCGCCGGCAGGCGGCTGGCCCGCCTCTCCGGCCGCGGCCGCCGCCAGGGGCAGCCACGCCGCGAGGAAGAGCGCCGCGCGGGATCGGGGCGCGGGGCAGCACGCCGGCGGAGTGCTCACCATGCGGATGGGCAGGATACCGGCTCGCGTGGGACCTCGGCCTGGAAAGGGGACCCAGGTCCCGGAAGGGCATCCCAGGGGGGAGCGCCGACCCCTCGCTGCCGCGTGAAGCCCCGGGCGGCGGCGGCCGGGCGCTCACGGGCGCGGCTCCTCCCGGGGCAGGTCCCCCTCGGCGACGGCCTCCGGCCCCTCCCCCTCCTCGGCCGCGCGGGCCGGGTGGTGATCCCTCACGAAGGCGAGGGCGACCTCGGCCACCTCCTTCCACCCGCTGTCGATGGTGAGCGCGTGACCGCGGCCGGCCATCTCGCGGATGGCGGTGATCCCCGGATTCCGCCGCTGCCGGCGGAAGGAGGCGTTGGCGATGGCCCAGGGGACGGTGTGGTCCTTCTCCCCGGAGATGATCAACAGCGGCCCGCGGCGCGGGTTGGTGGTGTCCACCCGGACCTCGGTCCAGGGGTTCAGGTTGGCCGTGGCCGCCTGGAAGAGGGGGGCGCCCGGCCCGGCCACCGCGTAGCTCTCGTAGAGCCGCCTCGCCTCCTCCTCGCTCACCGCGTTGGCGAAGGCGTAGCGGAACTGCTCGTAGGTGAGGGCCACCGCCCGCCCGTAGTTGGCGGGGTTGCGGAGGACGGCGGAGGAGGCCTTCAAGGCCGAGAGCGGGAGCGGCAGCACCCCGCGGAAAGGCGCCGGGTCGATGGCCACCGTGGCGCCGGAGAGCCCCATCCCCGCGAGCCGCTGCGCGATCAGGCCGCCGAAGGAGTGGCCGACGACGGCGGGGGCGACGGTGAGCCGGCGGATCACGCCGGCGTAGTGATCGGCGACCTGCCCCACCCGCTTGTGCGCGAAGACCTCCGGGTGGCGGCGCGCCTCCTCGACGGTCTCGGGATCGTCGGGCCAGCTGGGGGCGAGGGTCGCGTAGCCCGCCTCCTCGAACAGGCGCCGCCAGTGCTCCCAGCTGCTCGCCAGGAGCCAGAGCCCGTGGACGAAGACGACGGGGACGGCGCCCGACTGGTTGGCCCGGAGGGTCTCCTCGTGCTCGCGAGGCGAGAGGTCGCTCATGGCTTCACTCCTTCACCGGCGCGGGGACGGATCGCGCCGGGCACCCCGTCCCGGCCGCAGGCGCGCCCTGGACTCTTCACCGGGCCGGCGGGGGAACGCCCGCCTCGATCCGGGACCGGCTCCTTCCGGGAGCGGAGCGTCCGTTTCCGCCCCTCCCGGCGCGCTCCCGCTGCCGATCCCCGGCGAGGGCGCCCGGCGTCGTGCCCCGGCCCGCGCTAGGAAGAGACCGTGGACGGCGGCGGCGATCGCCCGGCGGGCCTGGTCCGCTACGGGCAGGCAGGCGGGCGGTGGGTGCTCCTCGCGGCGGTGCTCGGCTCCGCCCTCGCCTTCGTCGACGCCACGGTGGTGAACCTCGCGCTCCCGCGCATCGGGGCGGAGCTGGGCGCGGGCGCGGCCGCCCTGCAATGGACGGTGAACGGCTACTCGCTCAGCCTCGCCTCGCTCATCCTGCTCGGCGGGTCGCTCGGCGACCGCCTCGGCCGTCGGCGGATCTTCGTCGCCGGCGTGGTGGCCTTCGCCGGCGCGTCGCTCCTCTGCGGGCTGGCGCCGGGCATCGGGACGCTGATCGCCGCCCGGATCGCCCAGGGGGTCGGAGGAGCGCTCCTCACCCCGGGCGCCCTGGCGATCCTCGAGACCTCCTTCCACCCCGGCGACCGGGCACGCGCCATCGGGGCCTGGTCCGGCCTGGGCGGGGTCGCCGGCGCCCTCGGCCCCTTCCTGGGCGGCTGGCTCCTCCAGCTCGCGAGCTGGCGGCTCGTCTTCCTCGTCAACCTGCCGCTGGCGGCGGTGGTCGTGGCGGTGGCCCTCCGGCACGTGCCGGAGTCCCGCGATCCGCGCGCCGCGGGAACCCTGGACCTCGCCGGCTCCGCGGCGGCGGTGGTGGGCCTGGCCGGGCTCACCTACGGCCTCACCGCCTGGCCAGGTCACGCTTCGGCGATTCCGGCCGCGGCGCTGGCCCTCGGGGTCGCCGGGCTGCTCGGCTTCGTCCTGGCGGAGCGGAGCTCCCGCCACCCCCTGCTTCCCCTGGAGCTGTTCCGGTCCCGGGCGTTCACCGCGGCGAACCTGTTCACCTTCGCGGTCTACGCGTCCCTGGGAGGGGTCTTCTTCCTGCTCGTCCTCGAGCTGCAGGTCGTGGCCGGGTTCGAGCCGCTGGCCGCGGGGACGGCCCTGCTCCCGGTCACGATCCTGATGCTCCTCCTCTCCGCCCGCGCCGGCGCGCTCGCCGAGCGGATCGGCCCCCGGGGGCCCATGACGGTCGGGCCGCTGGCCTGCGCCGCCGGGCTCCTCCTGCTCGCCCGGATCGGGCCGCAAGCGCCCTACGCAAGTGCGGTGCTCCCCGGCGTCCTCGCCCTCGGCCTGGGCCTCGCGCTGACGGTCGCGCCCCTCACCGCCACCGCCCTCGGCGCCGTGGACGAGCGCCACGCCGGGATCGCGAGCGGCGTGAACAACGCGGTGGCACGGGCCGCGGGGCTCTTGGCCGTCGCCGCCCTCCCCGCCGCCGCCGGCCTCCGGGCCGGGACGCTCACCGACCCCTCCGCCCTGGCGCCCGTCTACCGCACCGCGATGCGGCTCTGCGCCGGCCTCCTGGTGGCCGGCGCGGCGATCGCCCTGGCGGCGATCCCGTCCCGCGCCGCCTGGCGGCGGAGGCCTGCGCGGGCGGGCACCTCCTCCGGCGACGCGGGCGCCCCGAGCCCGGCGAGATTCCACTGCGCCGTGGCGGGCCCGCCCCTGCACCCGCGGCCCGGGGCCCGCTCGGCCGCCGCGGCGAGGTGAGCGGCGTCGCGGTCAGCTCGCCCGCGGCGCCGCGCCGACCGGCCCGGGCGGCCCGCGGAGGCGATCGACGAGCACCCGCGCCGAGGCGCGCGGGCCGGTCGGCCCTTTGGGCTCGTTCGCCATCGCCTCGAGGCGCGGGAGGAGGGGGGCGGCGGCCGCGCCGAGCTCGCAGAGCGCGTGGTAGGCGGCCTGCTGGACCGGGACGTCGCGCGAGCCGAGGGCGGCGAGGAGCTGCTCCAGCGGCGGGGGCGCCCCGCGGGCGGCGTCGACCTGCGAGAGCGCACGGAGGCAGGCCGCGCGGAGCTCGGGATCGGGATCGACCGTCCCCTCGGCGAGGAGCGCGCGGGCAGGGACCGCGGCGCCACGCAGCCGGCCGAGGGCCGCCGACGCGGTCCGCTTCGCCACCGGGTCCTCGCCTCGCGCGGCGGCGAGCAGCGGCTCGAGCGCCCAGCCCGCCCGCGCCCCCTGGTCCTGCGCGACGGTCGCCAGGACCTGGGCGGCGGTCCGCCGGCGGGCGGAGCGCCGGTCGAAAAGCGCAGCTGCGACCGGCGCCAGGGACCGCTCATCGGCGCCCCCAAGAACGGCGACGCGCCCAAGGGCGTGCCGGACGCCGACGTCCTCCTCGTCGAGGGCGGTCAGCGCCACCGCGAGCGCTCCCGGCGCGCCGAGCACGGCCAGCGCGCCGAGCGCCGCCGCCGCCTCCTTCCGTCCCACGGGGCCGGGCCCGCGGAGCTCCGCCTCCCCCCCGGCCACCGCCGCCTCCGGCACCTCGTGCGGGCCCGATCTGCGGAGCGCCGCGGGATCGACGGCCGCGGCGGCCAGGCAGGCCACGCCGGCGCGCCGCACCGCGGGCGCGGGGTCGGCGGCGGCCGCCAGGGCGACGTCGAGGGCCCGGAGCCACTCCAGGCGCCACAGGGCCTCGATCGACGCGGCCCGGACCTCGGGCTCGGCCTCGTCCAACGCCACCTCCCGGACGACCGCGGCCACGGCGGCCGCGTCCCTCCCGAGGAAGGCGAGCTCCCTCGCCGCCGCGACGCGCTCCCCCGGGGATCCGGTGGAGAGGGCTCGCGCCAGGGCGGCCGGATCCTGGCGCAAGCGGCCGAGCGCGGCCCTGATCGCGGCGAGGTCCCGGGAGATGGCCAGGGGCACGAGCCCGGCGCCCAGGCGGCTCACCCGGCGAGCCACCCGTCCCGACGAGCAGAGCCCCAGGATCCGCCCTTCCAGCCATCCGGGGTCGAAGCCGGTCCAGACCCCGGCCGCGGAGAGCAGGTTCAGGCCGCAGACCGGCCCCACCTCGTCGACCAGGATCCCGAGCCAGGTCGGATCGTCGTACCCTGAGTCGAGGAGCGTCCGGGCGATGGAGACGTGATCTCCGGGCTGGAGCTCGGTGTCGAGGAAGAGCTCGGACAGCGCCCGCCAGACCGGGCGCCGGCGCGGGAGCTCCCTGGGCCCGAGGACGGCCGCCGCGACCTGCTCCACCTCCCCGGCGGGCACCGCGGGCGGGCGGCGCCGGCGGCCGCCGGTCGCCACCGCCCGCGCGAGCACGAGGGTGCAGAGGCCGAAGAAGGACGGCCCCGCCCACGCCCAGACGCCCGGCCGCCGCCGGCCCGCCGCGGCCGCTACGGTCACCGCGAGCATGAGGACGCTCAGGAGGAGCGCCTTCCAGGGCCGGCGCGCGCCGCTCACGGGTGCCCCTCCGGCCCGAGGAGGGCGCGGGCCATGCGCCGGGCCGACGCCGACGCCGTGCCGCGCCGGATCGCGTCC
>DATKAL010000317.1:0-26455 GCA_035498135.1 Anaeromyxobacter sp. | reverse complement strand
CACATCCCCCTGCGTGCCGCTGTAGTAGGCGCGGGTCCCCGGGGAGGAGGCGGTGAAGCTGTAGGTCACCGACCCGCCGGGGATCGCCTCCATCGTCAAGAGGCCCCGGACCCCGCCGGTCGCGGTGACGTTGAAGCCCGGGAAGAGGATCGAGGTGTTTCCGGCCGCGCTGGGCAGGTTGTTGGTCAGGGTCACCCTGACCGTCTGGCCCTCGTTGACGATCAGCGTCGGGCCGGGAACCTGCATGGTGTTGCAGAACCCGCTGGTTATCGCTGCCGGCCTGAATCTCGCGGCCGCGGGCGGGGTGGTACAGCCGTACCCCCAGGAGTAGATCATCCTCCCGTCGGGCTGGGTGATGTACGCCGGCTGCGCGGTGAGGGCGAAGGTGGTGACGTTGCCCACGGTGTTGGTGACCCCGGTGATTCCCGGGGCCGCGGCGCTCGCCGCCGTCGCCCAGAGGAGCGTCGCGGCCGCCGCCATCAGGGAAGGCAGGCGACCCGTCGAGATTGCAATTGGCGTCTTCGAGGTGGTCATCGCCGCTCTCCCTAGTTGATGCGCACTTCGGTCATGAGGCCGCCGAAGTTCTCGGCGTCGTTGGAAAGGTGATCGAGGTTCGGCGTGTACAGGTAGAACACGCTCCCCGAGGGGTACTTGGTCGTGTCGCTCGCATCGAGGATCACGTCGAGCGACTCGCCCCCACCGAGGGTGATGGAGTTGGTGGTGTAGTACAGGTTGTTGCCGGCCTGGTCCCGGAGGAGCTTCGCGTTCAGCGCGATGACCTGCATCGGGATGCCGAGCGAGGCGAGGGTCTGGTACTCGGAGACGTCGAGGCTGGAGATGCGCAGGAGCGCCCTGCCGCCGGCGGGGATGTTGACGATCGAGTTCAACGGCTGCGAGACGTGCAGGACGCCGTCGGTCGACTGCGTCGTGAGCGGGTCGGGCGTGACCGTGTCCGGGTAGCTGCGGCCGTTCAGGAGGAAGTACTTGTCCTTCATGTCGGCGAAGCCCTCCGGGTTGAAGGTCATGCCGACGAAGTGGAAGTTCGGGTCGAACCCGTGGATCTGGAGGGGGTACTCGACGTCGTAGCGGGTGCTGCCGTCGCCGTCGTTGTAAGCGTACTTGGCGCCGGCGACCTGGGTCGCGCCGGTGTTGGTGGCCGGCAGCGGGTTGCTGCAGAGGATGTCCGTGGACGAGTTGCAGGCGGTGCGGGGATCCAGCTGCTGCTGTTGTAGCGAGGCGTAGAGGCTGGTCCCCGCCGGAACCCGGTTCTGCCGGGGGCGCACGTAGACCTGCCCGACCATGCCCATCTGCAGGTGCTCGGGGGGCGTGATGTGGCAGTGCCAGAAGTAGGTCCCGGCCTCGGGCGCCAGGTAGTAGTAGGTGAAGCTGGCGCCGATGTTGATCGCCACCGAGGCGTCGGGCACGCCGTCGTAGAAGGCGGAGGCGTTGGGGTAGCCGTGGAAGTGGACGGTGTGCTGCTCGAAGAGGTCGGGCCGCATCACCATGCCCACGTTGGTGAGGGTGAGGAAGAACTCGTCGTCCTCGTCGATCGCCATCAGCGGGGCGGGGATGTTGCCGTTCATCACCCCCACGTCCATGATCTGGCGCGGGTCGACGTGGCCGTCGACGCCGGGCGCGGAGGACGCGGTCGCGTCGGGCGACTCGGTCACATCGGCGAGCCCGGTGGCCGGGTCGGTGTACTGGAAGGCGTAGCCGGCGGGGAAGAACGGGTTGGCGATGTTGATCGCCGTGACCGTCCAGGTCCCGGCGTACGCTCCCAGGTCCGTCCCGATCCCCTGGCCGATGACCACCTGGTCGCCGACCTTGAACGGCGACGGGGTGTTGAGGACCACCGTCACCGTGTGGCCGACCTCGCTGATGTCGTAGATGGTGAAGGTGTAGGCGATGTTCTGGGCCAGGCCGATGGCGCCGTTGTACGAGACGGGGCCGGAGCTCGGGTTCGACGCCGGGTAGCCCGGCGGGAGCGCGTTCGCGGCGGAGCTCGCGGGGTAGGGCGCGTTGAAGACGCTGGGGAACTCGGTGCCCGGCGCCCCGTTCGCGATGTCGACCACCCCGGACAGCGGACCGAACGAGAACATGTACGTCTGCGTCCCGTCGCCCATCGTCGAGTAGCCGTCGCCGCCCGAGATCTGCTGACACTTGATGGCGCCGTTGACGTTGGTCGTCGTCGCCGTCAGGTCGGGCTGCAGGAAGCCGACGTTGTTGGTCGGGGTGCACCCGCCCGGCACGGAGCAGGTGAGCCGGGTCGGCCCGCTGTAGGCCGGCTCGGCGTTGTTGTTGGCCGCGGTGGGGTGGGTGATGGTGCTCGTGGGACACTGGACGCGGAACGACTGCGCGCCCGCGGGCGCCGCGAGCAGGACCAGGAGAGCTGCTGGCCAACGTCGAGAGACCGATCCGTGCCTGAACATGTGTGACCTCCGGCTGCTCAACTCCGCGAATTCGCGTTCGGCATGTGCTGCTGGCTCGACCAGAACCTGGTGCCCCGACGACCACCTGGCGACGCGCGCCGGGAATGCGGCCGGCGCGCAAGGGTTCGAGCGGAGAGCACGAGGTGGGGACGTGAGCCTGATCGCCTTCCTCGCAGCCACTTCCGCCCTCCTCGTGGTCCCTCGTCCGTGAAGCCGGATCGAAACCGGTTGCCCCGGTCTGCGTCGTTCTGTTCACTGCGCCACGTGTTCCCAATCCCGGGGATTCCTGAACCCGGCCGGGAGAGACGCGCCTTCGACGCGACGGTGCCGCTCGAGCCAAGGGAAGTCGCGCCCTTGGCGCTCACCCCGCGAACTCGCCTTCACGAATCGTGACGAACCTCGGCGGCGCCCGGCGAGCCGCGCCTGGCGCACGCTTCCCGGCTGGGGTCGGTGTGGCTACGGAGCCCGGATGAGGCCGGGGTGCGTGAGCCCGCCGCCCGGCGACGGGCGAGCGGGGGGTGGAGGGCGCCGGCACCCGCGTCGGTCGCCGGGAAGCGCGGACGAGGCGGCCGAGGGGTCGATCCCGCGCGGGGGGTTACGACGAGGTAGGGGGCGCTACCGCTTCCCCATCCGTCCGAGCGCCGTCGACGGCGAGGCGGGACCGTCCCCCGGTCCGCGCCCGGACGGCGCCGCCGGGCCGATCTTGGCGAGGAGCTCGTTCACCGTCATGACGTCGAAGGGCTTGATGAGGACGGGGCGCGGCTGGCGCTTGAGGAACGCGTTCGCCTCGCCGGTCACCGCGCCGCCGGTCATGAAGACCACCCGGTCCATCAGGGCGGGGGCGCGGAGCAGCAGCTCGGCCCAGAACCGCTCGCCCCCGCCGAGCGGCATCATCACGTCGCAGAGGATCAGGTCGAAGGCGCCGCCCGCCACCGCGGCCAGCCCGTCCCGCACGCCGGGCGCCACCCGGACGTCGTGCTGGCGGCCGAGCACCCGGGCCATCGAGCGGAGCACCTGGGGGTCGTCGTCGATCACGAGCAGGGAAGCGCGGCGGGGCGGCGCCGCCGCTTCCGCGCCTCCGGCGCGCTCGGGCGCCTCGGCCGCCCCGAGCTCGACCGTGGCCCGCGTGCCGCGCCCGACGGCGCTCTCGAAGCGGAGCGTCCCCTGCATCCCCTCGACGAGGCTGCGGGCGACCGCCAGGCCCAGGCCGCTCCCCATCCCCGGCGGCTTGGCGGCGTGGAAGGGCTCGAAGACGTGGCGCAGCTCCTCCTCCGACATCCCCACCCCGTCGTCCTCCACCAGGATCCGGACGCGGTCCCCGGCCTCCTCGGTCCGGACCGCCACGGTCCCCGGCCGGATCGCCGGGATGGCCTGGACGGCGTTCGCCAGGAGGTTGGCGAGGGCCTGCGCCAGCGCCTCCCGCTGCGCGCGGACCTCGAGGCCCTCCGGCACCGAGACCCGCAGCGCCACCCGGTCCTCGGCCGCGACGCGGGCCGCCGCCAGCCCGGGCGCGAGCGCCTCGGCGAGCGGGATCGCCGAGAGGGGGCCGGTGTCACCCGCGGAGCGGCCGGCGAGCAGCAGCTGGCGGCCCAGCCCGAGGATCCGCTGGACGCCCTCGCTCGCCTCCTCCACGCTCCGCCGGAGCTCCGGCCGTCCCTCGCTCGCCAGCGCACGGGCCAGCCCCTGGAGCCGGGCCGCCACCGCGGTGGCCGGGCCGTTCAGCTCGCTCGCCACGCCGGCCGAGACCTGTCCGAGCGTCGCCATGCGCTCTCCGCGGGAGGCGGCCGCCCGGCTCTCCTCCAGGGCCCGCGAGCGGTCGACCACCGCGGTCTCCAGGCTGGTCCGGAGCCGGTGGTAGTCGGCGGCGCTCTCCGCGATCCGCCGCAGGGTCATCAGCCCGAAGACGCTGATGGGCACGTAGTAGGCGAAGTCGAGGAGGTAGGGGGTGGGCAGGGAGTGGCTGCTCACGGCCACCGCGTCGTGCACCCCCATGGCGAGGAGCGCCCCGGTGCAGAGGGCGTGCGCCAGGGGGTAG
Organism: Anaeromyxobacter sp.; assembly: GCA_035498135.1. Lineage (GTDB taxonomy): Bacteria > Myxococcota > Myxococcia > Myxococcales > Anaeromyxobacteraceae > Anaeromyxobacter. The sequence continues at coordinate 21,991 of DATKAL010000317.1, read as the reverse complement.
GGCGCCCCGGCCCGGCCCCAGCGCACGACGCGGGCGACGCCCCAGAGCGCGTACCCCCCGAGCAAGCCCCAGACGGCGAAGCCGAGCCAGGTGACGGCCGGGTCGCGGTAGACGACGCCGAGCCACTCGAGGGGACGGAGCGTCACCTCGTCCCCGTAGACGGCGCCGGGGACGAGGGCGAGCAGCCCCACGGCGGGCAAGGGCCAGAGGGCGGGGCCGATCGGCGGGACGGGGCGCTTCGCCCATCCGGGGAAGTAGGCGTGCCAGGCCAGGATGTGCAGCGAGAGGAACAGCACCTGGAGCCGGCCGGTCCAGAGGTAGACCGCCACCGGCACCTCCAGGGTGGCGGTCACGTTGCAGGCCGCCACCAGGGCGGCGGTGAGCGCGACCCAGGGGAGCGGGCGGAGGTCCTCCCAGTCCGGCACCCGGGCGAGCGGGTACACGCAGGCCGCCGCGAGCAGGCTGATGATCGCGCTCAGGATGGCGGAGGCGGACGCAGGGTTGAGCGTTCCGGTGGACATCGCGGTGCCAGGGAGCTGGCGTCATCTTATGGCCGCGGGACGGGTCCCTTCGTTGCCGTGATCGAGGGACAGACGCGTTCGCACACAGTGACTGTGGGCGTCCACCTACAGTCATCACCTCCTCGAGCGCCTCGCCGCGGGGCCGGCCCGACCCCTTCGGCGGGCCTGCCTCGCGGCCGGGCCCTACCGCTCCCGCCGCGCCCGGCGCACACTGTCGCCCTCCCGGAGAGGAGCCCGCCATGCCCGTCGGCTACACGCCCCCTTTCACCCCTCGCGGCCTCGCCTCGCTGGTCGCGCCCCCGCCCTGGCACTACTGCGGCTGGCTCCTCAACGTGGAGTTCGAGTGCGACCCGGCCCGGGCGGCGGCGTTCGTGCCGGGCGAGGTGGGCGCGGCCACCGGGCGCGGGGCGATCCACTTCGCCGATTGGCAGGCCACCACCGACGGCTCGGAGCTCCTCGACCCGATCCTCTCCCAGTACCGGGAGACCATCGTCCTCCTCGAGCTGACCCGCCTCGACGGCACCGCCGCCAACTTCTGCCCGCTCATCTACGTGGACCAGGACGTGTCGATGCTCCGCGGCCTGCTCCAGGGCTGGCCGAAGAAGCTGGGGAGCACCTGGCTCACCCGGTCCCTGCCGCTCGACCACCCGGCGGCGGCGCCGCTCCGGGCCGGGACCCGGCTGGGCGCGACGCTGGCGGTGAAGGACCGGCGCCTGGCGGAGGCGCGGCTGGAGCTGACCGGGCGGGCGGGCGAGGCGATCGGCTTCGCCGCCCGGCCGACGTGGGGCACGGTGGGCTGGGCCGACCTGACCCGGCCCGGCGAGCCGCCCGCGCTCCGCTACCTCCGGCCGGTGGTCGCGGCCCGGACCGGCGGCGCCTGGCACGAGGCGAGCGCCGAGCTCGCCTTCCACGAGACGCCGCGCGAGGAGCTGGCCGACCTGGGGCTCCGGCGGGCGACCCGCGCGAGCGCCGGGTGGCTCGGCATCACCATCACCGGGGCGGTGGCGGCGTAGGCGGCGCGCGGCGCCGGCCAGGCGTCACGGGTGGACGGGAGGCTGCTCCGGCGGTCGGCGGGGCGGCGGGAGCGGCTCCGGCCCGGGCGGCCTCGCCGGCCTCGCCTCGCCGTCCACGCCGGCGCGAGCGGCGGGGTCCCTGGCCCGCGGCGCCTGGAGCGGCACCACCCGGGCGACGGCGTTGTAGTCCGGGATGCCGGACTGGACGCCGCGCAGGGCGGCGTCGGGCGAGAGCAGCACCTGCGCCTCGGGCCAGTGGATCTGGAGGTTGCCGGGCTTCATCGGGGCGAGCCGGACGCGGCCCATCAGCCGGCCCTGGTCGTTCTCGAGCGCCACCTCCTCGCCGTCCCTCAGCCCGAGCCGGGAGGCGTCCTCCGGGCTCATGAGGACGGCGTCGCGGGCCGCTCCGTTGAGCGGATCCACCTCCTCCTGGACCATGCTGTTGAACTGCTTGCCACGGCGGGTGGAGACCACGAACGTCCCGGGGGGATGGGCGTGGGTGTGGAGCGGCACCTGGCTGAAGTGGGCCTTCCCGTCGGGGGTGGCGAACCTCCAGCCGGCGCAGAGGTGGGGCCCACCGTACTGGAACTGGTCGCCCGCCTTCTCCAGGCGCTCGATGCCCTGGTAGGACGGAATGGTCCGGGCGATGTCCCGCCGGACGTCCGCCGTCCCCTGGTAGGCGAAGGCCTCCGCCAGGCCGGGCCGGCAGCGCCGCACCAGCTCGGCGAAGACCGCCCACTCGTCGCGCGCCTCGGCGACGCGCGGGCCGGGGATCTCCGGGCTGAAGATGACGCGGCGCTCGGTCGAGGTCTCGGTGACGCCGCCGCGCGTCTCGTAGCGGGTGGTGGCGGGGAGGAGGAGCACCGCCTCGGCGGGCTCGACCAGCATCTGGGGCGAGGCCACGATGTCCATGTGGACCCGGAGCGGGATCCGCTCCAGCGCCTCGCGGACGTAGCCCGGGTCGGGCAGGATCTCGAGGAAGTTTCCGCCCACCGAGAAGAGCAGGTCGAGCCCTCCGCCGTGGGCGGCGTCGATCATCTCCGGGGCGGTGAGCCCGCGGGTGGCGGGGACGGGAAAGCCCCAGAGGGTGGAGAGCTGGGCGGCGCTCTCGGGGCCGATGGGGGCGCCGCCGGGCAGCACCGTCGAGTAGGCGCCCATCTCCGCGCCGCCCTGCACGCCGGAGTGGCCGCGGATTGGCATGAGCCCGCAGCCCTCCCGGCCCACGAAGCCGCGGGAGAGGCCCAGGTTGACGATCGCCCGGACGTTGTCCTCGCCGAACTGGTGCTGGGTGATCCCCATGCTCCAGACGAAGACGGCGCGGCGGGCCCGGCCCACCATCCGGCCGAGCGCCTCCATCTCCGCCCGGGTGGCGCCGGAGAGCCGCTCCAGCTCCTCCCAGGGCTGCCGCTCGAGCCGGGCCGCCAGCTCCGGGAACCCCGAGGTGTGCTCGCGGATGAAGCCCTCGTCCGCCATCCCCGCGGCGAGGAGGGCCTTCAGCGCGCCCGAGAGGAAGGGGACGTCCCCGCCGGTGGCGACGAGGAAGAACCGATCGGTCACCCTGGTGCCGAAGAGGGCCGACTCGACGATCGAGGGGACCCAGTACCGCTCCATCCCCGGCTCCCGGTAGGTGTTGACCACGGCCACCGCCGTGCCGGCCCGGCGCGCGTAGTGGAGGTACTTCATGGCCACCGGCTGGTTGTTGGCCACGTTCGAGCCGATGAACACGATGAGGTCGGTCTGGAGCCAGTCGGAGTAGGAGCAGGTGGTGGCGGCGGCCCCCACCGTCCCCTTGAGGCCGAAGGTGCTGGGGGAGTGACAGACGCGGGCGGCGTTGTCGATGGAGTTGGTCCCCAGGGCTCGCACCGCCTTCTGGGCCACGAAGTAGGCCTCGTTCGCCAGCCCCCGGCTGGTGAGGTAGAAGGCGAGCCGCCCGGGGGTGCTCTGCCGCACGCGGCCGGCGACGAGATCCAGGGCCTCCTCCCACCCGATCCGCCGGAAGCCGCGCTCCCCGCGCCGGCGCAGCATGGGGGCCGGGAGTCGGCCCAGCCCCCGCAGCGCGGCGGCGGTCCTCGAGGGGAGGCGGGAGGGATCCTCGAGCAGCGCCGGGTCGAAGGGCCGGGCGGTGTTGAGCTGGAGGAGCCGGAGCCGCACGTTGCAGAGGTGGACGCCGGGCATGGTCCAGTCGCGCATCCCGGTGGTCCCGAGCGAGCACCCGTCGCAGCACCCCCGGGACAGGATGCGCCAGGCGTAGCCGAGGCGGCCGCGGTTGTCGCGGACCGCCCGCAGGATCTCGGCGTAGGCGTTGGGCCGCTCCTCGCCCAGGCCGAACGGCTTCCAGCTCGCCCAGATGGACGGCCTCCAGGACCTCACGATCCGCGCCATGTCGACCTCCCCGGGGCGCCTCAGCGCGGCGCCGGCTGGTGGAAGAAGGGCCAGTGGTGGCCGCCCGACTCGCCGGGCTTGCGGGTCACCAGGGGCAGGACGGTGGCCACCGCGAGCATGATCGCGACGTACCCCAGCGCCCCGCCGAAGGAGCCGGTGTGGTCCTTCACCCAGGAGACGAAGATGGGGCCGGCGATCCCGCCCACCCCCCAGGCCAGCAGGATCCAGCCGTAGTTGACCCCCAGCCAGCGGGTCCCGAAGTAGTCGGCGGTGAAGGAGGGCATGGTCCCGAAGCCCCCGCCGTAGCAGAGCAGCACCACGGCGAAGAGCGCGGCCACCAGGGGCAGCGCGTGCAGCCGCGTCACCCCGAGGAAGATCCCGATCTGCAGGAGGTAGATGAGGACGTAGGCGGCGTTGCGGCCGATCCGGTCGGAGACCGAGCCCCAGAAGAAGCGCCCCAGGCCGTTGAACACGGCGATCGCCCCGTACACTCCGAGCGCCACCGCGGGGGTGGCGCCGGTGAGCTCGCGCATGATGGGGACGGCGTTGGAGATGAACAGGATGCCCGCGGTCACGTTGAGGAAGAGCATCAGCCAGAGGGCGTAGAACTGGGGGGCGCGGAACATCTCGCCGGGGGTGAAGTCCCGCCCGGCGGTCGCCGCGGCGGCCCGGGCGCCGGGGCGGGTGTAGCCCTGGGGCGGGTTGGTGACGTAGGCGGCGCAGAGCGCCCCCAGGACGAGGAAGACGATCCCCGAGACCGTGAACACCTGCATCACCGCCTGGAGCTGCTCGGGCCGCAGCGCGTAGCGGGCGGCGTCGAGGGGGGCGTGCCCGGCCGCGGCCTGCTGGGCCAGGTAGGTCGCCGCCTGCCGTGAGGCCTCGGCGAAGGGGCGCACCAGCTTCACCAGGTTGCTGTAGAAGAACGCGCCCAGCCCGAACCCCATCACCACCATCCCGCTGCCCACCCCGCGCTTGTCGGGGAACCACTTGGTCACCGTGGCCACCGGGGTGACGTACCCGATCCCCAGGCCGAGGCCGCCGATCACCCCGTAGGTGAGGTAGAGCCAGACGGGCCCGAGCGCCCGGGTACCCAGGCCGGCGAGGACGTTGCCCAGGCCCCAGAGGATCGCCCCGGTGACGGCCACGCGGCGCGGGCCGGCGCGGTCCTGCCAGCGCCCCCCGACGATGGCGCCCACCCCGAGGAAGAAGATGGCCAGGGCGAAGGCCCAGGTGGTGGTGGTGTTGGACCAGCCGAAGCCGGCGACGAGCGGCTGGGTGAAGATGCTCCAGGAGTAGACGGTGCCGAGGCAGATCATCAGCACCGTGCCCGCCAGGGCGATGAGCCAGCGATTCTTCATGGCGTCCTCCGGCGCCCCCCGCGCCTCAGTGCTCACGCGACCCCGATCCTCTTGCAAGCTCCGGGCGCGGAGCGCCTCGCTCGGATGGGTCGGCATCGGAGGAGGGAGCATGGACAGTTTGTACACCAACCATCGGCACGGCCGGCCGCTCCCTGTGGGCGCGGGCCGGCTCGTGCCGGCCGCGAGGTCCGCCGGGCCTCGCCGGAGAGTTCACAGACGGGAAATGAGCGGCGCTCGCGCCCGGCGCGGCCACGGGCGCGCGGGTCGGGCGGCCGCGCTCTCCAGCCACGTGGGTGAGCTCGGCGGAGGGCGGCGGGAGGGCAGGCCCCTCCGGGCGCCCGGATGGGCGGGCGCCGAGGTCCCGTACGGGGCCTCGGCCGGACCGGCTCAACTTTGCTCCGAGCCGCGCGGGGAGGTCGCGCTAAACCAGAGCCGGGGCACCCGGCCCGTGCTCGCGGCCGCGAGGATCGGGCCGTCCCCGGAGCGCGGCGTACGCCCGCCGGGCGCGAGGAGCAGAGCATGAGCGATCGGGACGAGGAGCTGCGACAGGCGGCCGACTGGAGCGAGAGCGGCCTGGGCGTGGCCCTGGCCACGGTGGTCTCCACCTGGGGCTCGGCGCCACGGCCGGCGGGGAGCCACCTGGCGGTGAACGAGCGGGGGGAGTTCGTCGGGTCGGTCTCCGGCGGATGCATCGAGGGGGCGGTGGTCCGCGAGGCGGTGGGGGCGATCAAGGACGGGAAGCCCAGGCTCCTCGAGTACGGCGTCACCAACGACCGGGCGTGGGAGGTGGGGCTGGCCTGCGGCGGCACCATCCAGGTGTTCGTGGAGCGGCTCGAATGAAGCGGGAGACCCTGGCGGCACTGCGCGCCGACCTGGCGGCGAAGCGCGCGGCCGTGCTCGCCACCGACCTGCGGACCGGCGAGGCGCGGCTCCTCCACCCGTTCGAGGAGGCGCCCGGGGCGCACACGGCCCTGCTCGGCGCCGCCCGGGAGGCCGCCCGGGACGACCAGTCGCGCCTCTGGGAAGGGCCGGGAGGGAGGGTCTTCCTCCGGGTCTACAACCCACCGGTGCGCCTCGTGATCGTGGGCGCGGTCCACATCGCCCAGTCGCTCGCGCCGATGGCGCGGCTCGCGGGGCTCGACGTGCTGGTCGTCGATCCCCGCCGCTCCTTCGCCACCGAGGAGCGGTTCCAGGGGGTGACGCTCACCCACGAGTGGCCCGACGAGGCCCTGGCCCGGATCGGCCTGGACCGGCGGTCGGCCGTGGTGACGATGACCCACGACCCCAAGATCGACGACCCGGCGCTGGCGACGGCCCTGCGCTCCGACGCCTTCTACGTCGGGGCGCTGGGGAGCAAGAAGACCCAGGCGGCGCGGCGCGAGCGGCTCCAGCAGCAGGGGCTCGACCAGGCCGCCCTCGCCCGCATCCACGGGCCGGTCGGCCTCCCCATCGGCGCGGTCTCGACCGCCGAGATCGCGGTCTCCATCCTGGCCCAGGTGATCTCCGGCCTGCGAGGGGGGTCGGCGGCCCGGTGAGCGCCGAGGACCTCTACCATGAGGCGCTGGTGCGCCTGGCCCGCGCCGCCCGCGGGGCCGGGCGCCTGGAGGGTGCGGCCGGCGCGGCCACCCTCGACAACCCGCTCTGCGGGGACCGCGCCTCCTTCCAGGTCCGCCTGGCCGGCGACCGCATCGAGGCCCTCGCCCACCAGGTCCGTGGCTGCGTGCTCTGCGAGGCGTCGGCCTCCTTCCTGGGGGGCGCCGCGCCGGGGTGGACGGGCGCCGAGGTGGAGGCGGCCCGCGGGGCGCTCGAGGCGTTGCTGGCCGGCGGGGGGCCCGCCGTGGTGGGGCCGTTCGGGGGGCTCTCGGTCTTCGCGCCGGTCCGGGCGGCGCCCAGCCGCCACGGCTGCGTGCTCCTCCCCTTCGATGCGTTGCGCGCGGCGCTGGCGGAGGCCAAGGGGTAGCCATGGCGACCCGGATCGAGGAGCGGTTCACGGTGGCGGCGTCCCCGGAGGCGGTCTGGGCCTTCCTCGTCGACCCGCGCAGGGTGGTCACCTGCCTCCCCGGGGCCGAGCTCACCGAGGTGGAGGACGAGCGCACCTTCCAGGGCAACGTGAAGGTGAAGGTCGGCCCGGTGACCGTGGCCTACAAGGGCCGGATCCAGATGGTGGAGCTCGACCCGGCTGGGCTGCGGGTGAAGATGGTCGGCGAGGGGCGGGAGAGCGGCGGCGCCGGCTCGGCCCGCATGACCATGGAGAGCCGGCTCACCCCGAAGGCGGACGGCCGGACGGAGGTGGTGGTGGCGAGCGACGTCGAGGTGGTGGGGCGCCTGGTGCAGCTCGGGCGCGGGATGATCGAGCAGGTCTCGCACCAGGTCTTCCTCCAGTTCGCCGAGCGGGTGCAGGCAGCCCTCGCCGCCCCCGCGCCTGCCGAGGCGGGCGCGACGGCCCAGCCCGCCCGGGCCGAGCCGCTGGCGGCGATCCCGCTCTTCTTCAGGGCGCTGTGGGCCTGGCTGAAGTCGCTCTTCTCCCGCCGCGCCGCGGCGCGCTGAGCGCCTCGGCGAGCCGCTCGAGGCTGTCCAGGCTGTGGACCGGGCGGTGCTCGTCGACGTTCGGGAGGATGGCTCGCACGCCCGCCGCCCGCGGCTCGAAGCCCTGGAAGCGCAGGAGGGGGTTGAGCCACACCAGCCGGCGGCAGGAGCGGCGCAGCCGGGCGGTCTCGGCCGCCAGGTCGGCCCCCTCGGACCGGTCGAGCCCGTCGGTCATGAGCAGCACGACCGTCCCCTGGGAGAGCAGGCGGCGGGACCAGCGCAGGTTGAACTCCCGCAGGCAGGGGCCGATGCGCGTTCCCCCCTCCCAGTCCGGGACCGCCCGCCCCACCGCCGCCAGCGCGGCGTCCACGTCGCGGTGGCGGAGGTGGCGGGTCACCGGGGTGAGGCGGGTGCCGAAGGTGAAGGAGTGGACCTGGGCGCGGCTCCGCGTCAGGGCGTGCAGGAAGCGGAGCAGCATCCGCGAGTAGCGGGCCATCGAGCCGGAGACGTCGCAGAGCGCCACCACCGCCGGCGGTCGCCTGCTCGGGGAGCGCCAGCGCAGGGGGATGGCGTCCGGCCCGGCGCGCACCGCCTGCCGCAGGGTGGCGCGCTGATCCACCCGGACGCCGGCCGGGTCGGGGCGCATCCGCCGGACGGGGAGCTCGGGCAGCGGCAGGCGCAACCGGGCGACCGCCCGCTCCGCCTCGCGCACCTCCGCCGCCGAGAGCTGCTCGAAGTCGCGGGTGCGGAGCTGCTCCCGCTCCGACCAGGCGAGGACGGCGTCGACCTCGACGGCGCGGGGGGGCGCCGCCGGGAGCGCCCGGGAGGGGGAGAGCGCCTCGGCCACCCGGCGCAGCGGGGCGGGACGTGGCGAGGGGAGGGGGCTGTGCGAGAGGAGCAGCTCGAGGCCGGGGGGCAGCGCCTCCGGCTCGCGCCAGGCCAGGCGGAAGGCCTGGTCGAAGAGGGCCCGGTCCTCGGCCTGGCTCACCAGGACCGCGTGCAGCGCCCAGTAGAGGTCGTCGCGGCGGGAGAGCCCCACCTCGGCCGCGGCCTCGACGGCGGTCAGGACCCGCCCCGGCCCGATGGGCAGGCCCGCCGCCCGCAGCGCCCGCGCGAAGTGGAGGACGCGGGCCGGAAGCTGCCCGCCCTCGCTCACCGGCCCCCCGCCCCGGCCGCCGCCTCCCGGAGCAGGGCCTCCGCCTCCCCGCCGCGGATCCGGGCGATGTCGTCCTGGTACTTGAGGAGCACGCCCAGGGTCCCCTCCACCGCCTGGGGATCGAGCGCCGTGCGATCCAGGGCGATGAGCGCCTGGGTCCAGTCCAGGGTCTCGGCGATGCCGGGGAGCTTGAAGAGGTCCTTGGCCCGCAGCCGCTGGACGAAGCCCACCACCTCGCGGGCGAGCCGCTCCGCCGCCTCCGGGACCTTGGCCCGCAGGATGGCCAGCTCGCGCTCCGCGTCCGGGTAGTCGATCCAGGCGTAGAAGCAGCGCCGCTTCAGGGCGTCGTGGACCTCGCGGGTGCGGTTGGAGGTGACCACCACCAGCGGCGGGGCGGCGGCCCGGACCGTCCCCAGCTCGGGGATGGAGAGCTGGAAGTCGGAGAGCACCTCGAGGAGGAAGGCCTCGAAGGGCTCGTCGGTCCGGTCGAGCTCGTCGATGAGCAGCACCGGCGGGCCGGCCGGGTCCGGCTCCAGCGCCTGGAGGAGCGGCCGCTTCACCAGGAAGCGCTCGGAGAAGAGCCCCCGCTCGATGGCCTCCCGCCCCGACTCGTGCGCCGCCTCCGCCACCCGGATCTCCAGCATCTGCCGGGCGTAGTCCCACTCGTAGGCGGCGGTGGCCAGGTCGAGCCCCTCGTAGCACTGGAGGCGGAGGAGGCGCCGGCCCAGCGCCGAGGCCAGCACCTTGGCGACCTCGGTCTTCCCCACCCCCACCTCTCCCTCGAGGAAGAGCGGGCGGGAGAGGCGCAGGGAGAGGAAGAGGGCGGTGGCGAGGGAGCGGTCGGCGACGTACCGGCCCTCGGCCAGGAGGGCGAGGACGTCGTCCACGGAGCCCGGGAGCGGCCGCGGCGTACGCTCCATCCCGGGCCCTAGCCGCAGGCGGCCACCGCCCGCCGCGCCAGCACGCCCACCAGGTGGGCCCGGTACTCGGCGCTGCCGAAGGCGTCGGAGGTGAGCCCGGCGGCGGAGGGCTGGACGGTCTCCAGGGCGGCCGCCGAGAACCGGCCCCCGAGGGCCTTCTCCAGCTCGGCCGCCCGGTACACGCCGGGCCCGGCGCCGGTCACCGCCACCCGCACCCCCGCCGGGCCGTTCGCCACCATCACGCCCACCAGGGCGAACCGGGAGGCAGGGTGGGGGAACTTGGCGTAGGCCGCCTTCTCGGGGATGGGGAAGCGCACCGCGGTGATCACCTCGTCCCGCTGCAGGGCGGTCTGGTAGAGGCCGAGGAAGAAGGCGTCGGAAGGGACGGCGCGCCGGTCCGTCTGCACGGTGGCGCCGAGCGCCAGCACGGCCGCCGGGTAGTCAGCGGCCGGGTCGTCGTGGGCCAGGGAGCCGCCCAGGGTCCCCCGGTTCCGCACCTGGGCGTCGCCGATGTGGGCGGCCAGCTCGGCCAGCCCGGGGAGGACGCGCCTCACCTCGGCCGAGGCGGCCACCTCGGCGTGGGTGGTGCCCGCCCCCACCACCAGCTCCTTGCCCTCGACGCGGATGCCCTTGAGCGCAGCCACGGCGGCGAGCGCCACCAGGTCGGTGGGCGTCGCCAGCCCGAGCTTCATCACCGGGAGGAGGCTCTGCCCGCCGCCCAGGTACTTCCCCTCGGGCGCCTTCTTGACGATGGCCACGGCGCCGGCCACGTCCTGCGGCCTGTGGAAGGTGAAGTCGTTCATGGCGTCACCCCCTGGCCTTCCCGGCGTCGCGGATGGCGCGCCAGACCCGCTCCGACGTGGCGGGCATCTCGACGTGACGCACGCCCAGGTGGGCGAGCGCATCCACCACCGCGTTGATCACCGCGGGCGGCGATCCGATCGCCCCCACCTCGCCCACCCCCTTGGACCCCAGGGGGTTGTGGGTGCAGGGAGTCGCGTGGTTGCCCACCGAGAAGCTGGGCAAGTCGCTGGCGCGCGGCATGGTGTAGCCGAGGAAGGAGCCGGAGAGGAGCTGGCCGCGGTCGTCGTAGACCGCCCCCTCGAGCAGGGCCTGCCCGATCCCCTGGGCCAGCCCGCCGTGCACCTGCCCCTCGACGATCATGGGGTTCACCACCCGGCCCACGTCGTCGACGGCGGTGAAGGCCACGACCTCGGTGGCGCCGGTCTCCGGGTCGATCTCCACCTCGCAGACGTGGCAGCCGGCCGGGTAGGTGAAGTTCTTCGGGTCGTAGAAGGCGTTCTCCTCCAGCCCGGGCTCGAGGCCGGCCGGGTACTTGTGGGGGACGTAGGCGGCCAGGGCCACCTCGCCCAGCGTCTTGGAGCGGTCGGTCCCGGCCACCGTGAACTTGCCGTCCTTGAACTCGACGTCCCCCTCGCCCGCCTCCAGGAGGTGGGCGGCGATCTTCCGCCCCTTGGCGACGATCTTCTCCATCGCCTGGACGATCGCCGAGCCGCCCACCGCCAGGGAGCGCGAGCCGTAGGTCCCCATGCCGAAGGGGATCTTGTCGGTGTCGCCGTGGGAGATCTCCACCTGCTCGACCGACACCCCGAGGTACTCGGCCGCCAGCTGGGCGAAGGTGGTCTCGTGCCCCTGCCCGTGGCCGTGGGTGCCGGTGAAGATGGTCACCCCGCCGGTCGGGTGGACGCGGACGTTGGCCGACTCGTACAGGCCGGCGCGGGCCCCGAGGGCCCCCACCACCGCCGAAGGGGCGATGCCGCAGGCCTCCACGTAGGTGGAGATCCCGATCCCGCGGAGCCGGCCCCGCTTCCGGGCCTCGGCGCGCCGCTGCTCGAAGCCCGCCCAGCCGGAGGCCTTCAGGGCCTGGTCGAGCGTGCTCTGGTAGTCGCCGCTGTCGTACTGGAGCGCCACCGGCGTCTGGTAGGGGAACTGGTCCGGGCGGATGAAGTTCCGCCGCCGGATCTCGACCCGGTCCATCCCCAGCTCGCGCGCCGCCAGGTCCACGATCCGCTCGAGGAGGAAGGCGGCCTCGGGGCGCCCGGCGCCGCGGTACGCGTCGACCGGGACGGTGTGGGTGAAGACCGCCCGCACCTCGGCGTAGATGGCCGGGGTGCGGTAGCAGCCGGCGAGGAGCGTGGCGTAGAGGTAGGTGGGCACCGCCGGGGCGAAGGTGGAGAGGTAGGCACCCATGTTGGCGACGGTCCGGACCCGCAGGGCGAGGAACGTCCCGTCCTTGTCCAGCGCCAGCTCGGCGTGGGTGAGGTGGTCGCGCCCGTGCGCGTCCGACTGGAAGGCCTCGGAGCGGGTGGCGGTCCACTTCACCGGCCGCCCCAGCTTGCGGGCCGCCCACACCACCAGGAACTCCTCCGGGTAGTGGAAGATCTTGGAGCCGAACCCGCCTCCCACGTCGGGGGCCACCACCCGCAGCTTGTGCTCCGGGATGCCGTAGCTGAAGGCGCCGAGGAGGAGCCGGGTGAGGTGAGGGTTCTGGCTGGTGGTGAAGAGCGTGGTGTCGCCGGTGGCCCGGTCGTGCTCGCCGATGGCCGAGCGGGGCTCGATGGCGTTGGGCACCAGGCGGTTGTTGGCGGTGTCGAAGCTCACCACCTTGTGGGCCCTGGCGAAGGCGGCATCGGTGGCCGCCTCGTCGCCCAGGTGCCAGTCGAAGCAGGTGTTCCCCTTGGCCTGGTCCCAGACCAGCGGGGCGCCGGGGGCGATCGCCTGCCCCACCGAGGCCACCGCGGGCAGGGGCTCGTAGTCGACCTCCACCAGGGCGGCCGCCTCGCGGGCCTGGTCGCGGGTCTCCGCCACGACGATCGCCACCTGGTCGCCCACGTGGCGGACGCGGTCGAGGCAGAGGGCGGCGTGGGGCGGCTCCACCATCGCCGAGCCGTCCTTGCTGTGGATCTGCCAGCCGGTGGGGATGTTCCCGATCTTCTCCTTGGCGAGGTCCCCGCCGGTGAGCACCGCCAGCACGCCCGGCGCCCCCCGGGCGGCGCCGGTCCGGACCGCGGTGATGCGGGCCGAGGCGTGGGGGGAGCGGACGATCTGGCACCAGGCCTGGCCCGGCCGGTTGATGTCATCGGTGTACCGCCCGGCGCCGGTGAGCAGGCGATAGTCCTCCTTGCGCCGGATGGCCGCGCCGATGCCTCCCTGGGCCATGGCTACCTCCCTCCGGCGGCGGCGGCCTGCACGGCCTTGACGATGTTGTGGTAGCCCGTGCAGCGGCAGAGGTTGCCCTCCAGCCAGGCGCGGATCTCCTCCTCGCTCGCCCGCGGGTTGCGGGCCACCAGCTCGGAGGCGCTCATCACCATCCCGGGCGTGCAGAAGCCGCACTGCAGGCCGTGGTGCTCGCGGAAGGCGGCCTGGACCGGGTGCAGGGTGCCGTCGGCCGCCGCCATCCCCTCGATGGTGAGGACCTCCTGGCCGTCGGCCTCCACCGCCAGCATGGTGCAGCTCTTCACCGATCGTCCGTTCACGTGGACCGTGCAGGCGCCGCACTGGCTGGTGTCGCAGCCGACGTGGGTGCCGGTGAGCCCGAGCCGCTCGCGGAGCAACTCGACCAGCAGGGTGCGCGACTCGACCTCGGCCCGGACGCTCTTGCCGTTCAGCCGCAGCGTGATCGATGGCATGGATCGCTCCCAGGGGGCCGGGCGGGGGGCCCGGGGTGCGGGGATCGCAGAAGGCGTTCCTTCCCTTGGTCGCGCGCGCCTCCGGGCGCAACACGACCCCCCACTTGGTGACCGGCGGTGCGGAGGCGGCGCGGCGCGTCGCGCCGGAGGAGGCGCCCCGGAGGAGCGAGCCCCCCGCCGGTCGGGCCGGCAGGGACCCCCTGGGCGGCGGAACGCGAGCGGGGCGGGTGGCCCGGAGCGCATCCCATCATCCCGCCATCGCTCGCCGCAGCAGGGCTGGGGTGATCGGACGCGGTCTAGGCGGCTCCGCCCGCCTCCCGCTCCCACCCGATGGTGTAGACGAAGCGGTCGGAGGCCGGGTCCCACTCGGCGCTCGCCCGACCCCTGGCCCCGCAGTGGGAGGGCACCGACTCGAGCGCGCCGAGCAGCGGCAGCACCGTCGCCTGCCGGCGCAGGGTGGTCGGCACCGCCGAGTGGACGATCCGGACCGAGGCGGGGCCGACGTCGGTCACCACCACCTCGCCGCAGCCGGCGTAGAGGAGCGGCCAGGTCTGGAGGAGGTAGCCGATCAGGGTCGCCGGATCGCGCCCGCCCAGCATCAGGGCGACCTCGTAGGCCGCCCGCGCCAAGGGGGCGCGGACGATCCCCTGGAGTGACGCCGCTCCCCAGGCGCGGAGGACACCGTCTCCCTCCCGCGCGGCCACCGCTCCGCACATCTCGACCAGGAGCTCGACCGGCAGCCAGTCGAGACGGCGCGCTCGCTGGATCCGCGGCATCACCCAGGGCGGCATGAGGCGCCGGACTGCCGCCGCGCGCTTGGCGCCCAGCACGCTCAACCCGTCGGCGAGCGTCCTCAGGTGGGCGGCCCGGACTTCTGGGGTGCGCGGCGGGATCATCGATCCCGCGGGAGTGTACCCGATCCGGGCTGCCGGCCCACGCGCCGGCCGGCGAGGTCCTGTGCCGCGTTCCCGGGTCAGGCGTCCGGCCGCAGGCGCCGCAGGCTCGCGAGCACCAGCGCGGTCGCGAGCAGCGAGACCCCGGCGACGATCGCCAGCGCCACGAAGCGGCGCCGGGCGGTGTCGATGGCCGCCCGGAGGGCGGTGACGTCGTGCCGGACGAACAGCACCCCGACCGGCCGGCGCGACGCGTCGCGGACGGGGAAGGCGCCCCCGGCGAAGAGGCGATTTCCGTCGCTCCAGGTCCCGACCATGAGGCCGGTCTCGGGAACCCGGGCCACGGGCGCCTCGAAGGAGATGATCCGCTCGTCCCACATCGTGCTGTCGACGAGCACCAGCTCCGGGTGCTCCTCCCACCGGTCCTCGGAGCGGACCCGGGCGAGCTCCGCGCGGTCGATCCGCCCCTTCTCCACCAGGAGCCCGAAGTCGTCCCCCGTCTGCCCCTTCATGCGCTCGAGGAAGTGGTCGATCTCCTCGCCCAGCTCCTGGTAGCCGACGATCCGCTGGCCGTCGCGGAACGGGCGCACCACCCGGAGGGCGAACGCGGTGCGCCCGAGCTCCTTGCCCGCGCCGACCGCGTGGCTGACGATCGCCTGGGAGAAGGTCTCGCGGTTCACCACGTCGCCGTGGAGCTCCGGGGCGTGCACCCGCAGGAAGCAGGTCCGCGCCGGCTCCGGATCGAGGAAGTACCAGTGGGTCACGCCGCGCCGCCCGAGCTGCTCGAACGTCGGCCGGGCGAGATCGAGGAGGCGGGCCCGGTCCCGCGCCTGGTAGGCGGCGAGGAGGCCCGGGTCGGCGAGGAGCGGATCGAGCTGGGAGCTGAGGCTCTCGATCTCGCGCTGCTCCAGCTCCGCGTACGCCGCCGCCGCGCGCCGCACCGCGTCCTCCCCGCCGGCCTGGAGCGACCGCTCCGAGGCGCGCGACAGGAGCGCCGTCGCGCCGGCCGCGATCGCCACCATCACCGACGCCGCCGCCAGCAGGAGCTTCGACCGACCCTTCACGCGCATGCGGGTCCCCCCGAGGCCACCGGCGGGGAGTGTATCACGGCGCGAGACGCGTTCACGGTAAGTGCGGGAAGGCGGCGGCGGATGTGGGTGCGTCTCCCACGGGGGGAGCCCGAGGTCGAGGCGCGGCTAACGGTCGCGCCCGAGCCGCCGCTCGAGCACCTGGCGGACCAGGGCCGCGTCGGCCGCCCCGCCGGTCTCCTTCATGACCGCGCCGAGGAGCACGCCAAGGAGCTTCCGCTCGCCGCTCCGGTAGCGCTCGACCTCGCGCGGCCGGGCGGCCAGCACCCGGTCCACCGCCGCCTCCACCGCCGCCCGGTCCTCGACCTTCTCCAGGCCGAGCGCCTTCATCCGGGCGGCCGGGTCGCCACCGCCGGAGACGAGGTCGGCGAGGAGCGCCTTGGCGGCTGCGGGAGTGAGCCGCCCCGCCTCCACCAGCCCGACGAACCGCCCGAAGCCCTCGCCGGGGAGCGGGAGCACGTCGAGGGGCCGGTCGCCGGCGAGACCGGCGAGGTCGTTGAGGAGCCAGCGGGCCGCCGCCGCCGGTCCCGCGCCGGCCGCGACGGCCGCGTCGAAGTAGGCGGCGGTGGCGCGGTCGGCCGCGAGCAGGCCGGCCTCGTCGGGGGAGAGGCCGAGGGCGGCGTAGGCGGCGTGGCGCGAGGCCAGGTGGGGATCGGCCGCCCGCGCCTCGGCCCGGAAGTCGGCCCGCGTCTTCCGGGGGGCCGCGGCCCGGCTCTCCTCGGGCTTCCTCTCCCTGGGCCGTCGGGCCGCGGGGCGGGCGGCGCTCGTCCTCGCGGCCCAGGTGTCCTTGAGGGTGATGGTGCGGTTCCAGACCGGCGCGCCGGGCCGGGACTCCTCGGGGTCGGCGAAGAAGTAGCCCTGCCGGAGGAACTGGTAGTGGCTCCCGGGCGCGGCCGCCGCCAGGGCGGGCTCGAGCCGGGCGCCCTGGGCGACCGCGAGGGAGTCCGGGTTGAGCGCGTCCAGGAAGCTCTGCTCGGCGTCCGGCTGCTCGACCCGGAAGAGCCGGTCGTAGAGCCGGACCGCGCCCGGGGTCGCGCGCCGCGCGTCCACCCAGTGGATCGTGCCCGGGACCCGCCGGGTGGCGCCGGGGCCGCTGCGCGAGCCGAGATCGCAGGTGGCGCGCAGCCCGGCGACGGCGCCGTCCGGTCCTCGCACCACCTCGTCGCAGCGGATCACGTAGGCGCCCGCCAGGCGCACCTCCCGGCCGGGGGCGAGCCGCTTCCAGTCGTCGGCCGGCTCGAGCGCGAAGTCGTCGCGCTCGATCAGGAGCTGGCCGGAGAACGGGACCTTCCGGCTCCCGCCGCGCTCCGGCTCCCCCGGCCACCACGGGAGCTCGAGCTCCTCCTCCCGCCCCTCCGGCCAGTTCACCAGGGTCACCGGCAGCGGCGAGAGCACCGCCAGCGCCCGGGGCGAGCGTCGCTCCAGATCGCCGCGCACGGCGAACTCGAACTTGCCGATGTCCACCACGCTGTTGTTCTTGGCCACCCCGATGAGCTCGGCGAAGTCGCGGAGCGCCTCCGGGGTGACCCCGCGGCGCCGCATCCCGGCGACGGTCGGCATGCGGGGGTCGTCCCAGCCCGAGACCCGCCGCTCCTGCACGAGCTGGAGGAGCTTGCGCTTCGACATCACCGTGTAGCCGAGGGCGAGCCGGGCGAACTCGTACTGGTGGGGCCGGGGATCCCAGGGGCCGAGGTTGTCGAGCACCCAGTCGTACAGCTCGCGGTTCGACTCGAACTCCAGGGTGCAGATGGAGTGGGTCACCCCCTCGAACGCGTCCTCGAGCGGGTGGGCGTAGTCGTACATCGGGTAGATGCACCAGGCGTCGCCGGTCCGGTGGTGGTGCGCGTGCCGGATCCGGTAGAGGAGCGGATCGCGCATGAGGACGTTCTTGTGCCCCATGTCGATGCGGGCCCGGAGCACGGAGGCCCCGTCGGGGAACTCGCCCGCCCGCATCCGCCGGAAGAGGTCGAGGCTCTCGGCGGCGGGCCGGTCCCGGTGCGGGCTGTTCACGCCCGGCCGCTCGAAGGAGCCGCGCTGCTCGCGGATCTGGTCCTGCGTCTGGGTGTCGACGTAGGCCTTCCCCTCGCGGATCAGCCGCTCGGCGCACTGGTACATCCGCTCGAAGAAGTCCGACGCGTAGTAGAGGTGCTTCCCCCAGTCGCCGCCCAGCCAGCGGACGTCGCCCTGGATCGCCTCCACGTACTCGGTCTCCTCGGTGACCGGGTTGGTGTCGTCGAAGCGGAGGTGCGTCCGGCCGCCGTAGGCCCGGGCCAGGCCGAAGTTGAGGAGGATCGACTTGGCGTGGCCGATGTGGAGGAAGCCGTTGGGCTCGGGCGGGAAGCGGGTCACCACCCGGCCGCCGTTGCGCCCGGCGGCGAGGTCGGCCTCGACGATGTCGGCGAGGAAGTTCTGGGGGCGGGGAGCGTCGCTCATCGAGCGATGGTCGTACCCCAGCGGCCGCGGGGCCGCAACTCGCCGGACGGCTGGGGCAGAGGGCGGCGGCGCCGGTCGCCGGGGCCCCGGCGGGACCTCGCGGCGTGGTAGCGTCCCGGCATGCGCTTCGCCTCGCTCGCCCTCGCCGCCCTGGCCACCGGCTGCGCCGGAGGCAGCAACCCCTACCTCCCTGCCAGGCCGCCGGAGGATCTCCGCGCCTCGCTCGTGCGGGTGGCCCCCGCCGCCGGCCTCTCCGCGATCGAGCGCGCGCCGGCGACCCCGGGCCGCATCCGGCTCGAGCCGAACCCCGCCCTGGTGGACGGCGACACCGCCGCGCCGGCCGGCGTGGACCTCGGGGCGGCGGCCGCGGCCTCCCGCGACCGGGGCCTGCGCGACGTGGGGGTCGAGCTCCCCGAGGGCGCGCCGGCGGACCTGCTCCGGATCTGGGTCGACCGGCCGGTCCCGGCCGAGCTCCGGGCGGAGCTGCAGTGGGGGGTGCTCTCCAGCGCCGACGGCGAGCGCTGGTCGCCGGTCGCCGCCCGGGAGCCGGTCCGCTGGGACGGGTTCGAGAACCGGTTCGACCTCGCGATCGAGCGGACCACCGCCCGGTACCTCAAGGCGGTTGCGCACCCGCTCCCAGCCGCGGTGGCCAAGGACCCGGCCGTGGCGGAGCTCCAGGTGACCGAGATCGGGGTCTACCGGGCCGACCGCTGGTGAGGCGGGCGGCTCGCGCGGTCAGGCGAGTCGCGACGAGGGCCGTCGCCGGCAGGTGGCGTCGGTGATGAGGCGACCTCACCCATGAGGCGGCGTCGGCGGTGGGGAAGCGTCGCCGATGGGGAGGGGGCCGCTCGAGCGGTCTCTAGTGGTGGTAGCTCGGGCTGCCGGGGGTCCCGGAGGGCGGGGTGTAGGACGGCGTGTGGGACGGGTTGTCGTGCATCGCGTGGCTCTGCTGGCGCCGCTCCTCCTCCTCGAGCGCGATGAGATAGGCGCCGCCGGAGACCGCCGCCGCGCCCGCCTGGCGGGTGGGCCCGCCCGCCGTCGGGGCGGCCGGGGGCGCTGCGGGGGCCGCGGGCGCCGGCTCGGCAGGCTGGCAGACGCAGCCGGCCGCGTTCCGGATCAGCACCACCGCCCCGAGGCGCATCCCGATCTGCTCGCAGAGGGAGGCGCACTCCGGCCGCGTCTCCGGCCGGAGCTTGACGGCGGGATCCACGGCCGGCATCGTGACGCAGCCGGCGGCGAGCAGGGCGGGGACGGCGAGCGGTGCGAAGCGCATCTCGGATTCCTCCGGGGAAAGTGGAAGACCAGGGTGCCCCAGCCCGCGCCGGGGGTGAAGGCGGCGGAAGGACGCGGCGCGCGGGAGGCGCCGGCCCGCTCGCCGCGGGCCTCAGCCGATCGCCCGGATGGCGTCGTCGAGCCGCAGCAGGGTCTCGTCGCGCCCCAGGATCTGCACCACGTCGTACATGCCCGGGGAGGCGGTCCCACCGGTGAGCGCCACCCGGACCGGCTGGGCGATCTTCCCGAGCCCGAGGTTCCGCCGCTCCGCTTCGCCGGTGAAGACCTTCTCGAGCGGCCCGGTCTCGAGCGAGGGCAGCGCGGCGATCCCGTCCCGGATCGCCTGGAGGATGGGCCGGGTCTCGGCGGTGAGGAACTTGGCCTTCGCCTTGGGATCGAGCGTGACGGGGGCGTAGAAGTAGCGGAACTGCTGCACGTACTCGCCGTAGGTCCGGGCGCGCTCCCGGGCCACCTCGCAGACGTGGCGGAGCTTGGCGTCGTCCTCGGCCGGGAGCCCGGCGGCGCGGAAGTGGGGGAGGGCGCCGCGCGCCAGCTCCTCCGCCGGCAGCCGCTTCAGCCACTCGTGGTTCACCCAGGCCATCTTGTCCGGGTTGAAGACGCCGGCGGTCGCCCCCACGTCCTTCAGGTCGAAGACCCGGACCAGCTCCTCGAGGGAGAAGATCTCCTGGTCGCCGTGGGACCAGCCCAGGCGGACCAGGTAGTTCACCACCGCCTCCGGCAGGTAGCCCATGTCGCGGTAGGAGGTGACGCTGGTCGCCCCGTGGCGCTTGGAGAGGCGGGTCTTGTCGGCCCCCAGGATCATGGGGAAGTGGGCGAAGGTCGGCACCGGGTAGCCGAGCGCCAGGTACATCAGGATCTGCCGGGCGGTGTTGTTCACGTGGTCGTCCCCGCGGCCGACCAGGTTGATCTCCATGGTGATGTCGTCCACCACCGCGCCGAAGTTGTAGAGCGGGACGCCGTCGCCCCGGAGGATCACCTCGTCCTGGAGGGTGTCGTGCGGGGTGGAGATGTGGCCCTTCACCAGGTCGTCCCAGGCGGTGGCGCCGGTCTCCGGGACGCGGAAGCGGATCACGTGCGGGCGGGAGGGATCGTAGGGCTTCTCCCGGCACGTCCCCGGGTAGCGGAACTGTCGCTTCTCCGCCTCGGCCTGCTTCCGGCCGGCCTCCAGCTCCTCCCGCGTGCAGTAGCAGGCGTAGGCCTTGCCCTCCTTCACCAACCGCTCGGCGTGGCGCGCGTAGACCTCGAGCCGCTCGGTCTGGAAGTAGGGCGGGTGCGGGCCGCCCACCTCCGGCCCCTCGTCCCAGTCGAGCCCCAGCCAGCGGAGGGCGTCGAGGATCGCGGCCACCGCCTCCTGCGTCGACCGGCCCCGGTCCGTATCCTCGATCCGGAGGACGAAGGTCCCACCGGTCCGGCGCGCCCAGAGCCAGTTGAACAGGGCGGTCCGGGCCCCGCCGATGTGCAGGTAGCCGGTGGGGGAAGGTGCGAAGCGTACGCGGGGGGTGTCCATGGCCGCGGGAACCTACCATAGCTAGAATCGAGGGCGTGCACCGCCCGCTCGCCCTCGTCCTCCTCCTCGCCGCGAGCCGCGCGGTCGCCGCCGTCTTCCTCGTCGCCACGGTGGAGGACGCGGCCCGTACCTCCGACGCGGTGGTCCGCGGGCGGGTGGAGCGCCACGCCTCCCGCCTCGGGGAAGGGGGCCGGATCGTCACCGACGTCGAGCTCGCGGTGACCAGCGCGTGGAAGGGCCAGCCGGGTGCGCGGGTGACGGTCACCATCCCCGGCGGGCAGGTCGGCGACCGGGGGGCGTGGGTGGACGCGGCGCCCGTCTTCGAGGACGGCGAGGAGGTGGTGGTCTTCCTCGCCCGCCGGCCGGCGGGCTGGGGCGTGAACGGCCTGGCGCTCGGGAAGCTCCGGGTGGCGGGGCGGACGGCGCTCCCCGGGGTCGACCGGGCCGACGTGCGCGAGGCGCCGGTGCGGGCCGGCGAGGCGCGGCTCGACGAACCGCTCTCCGTCGAGGAGCTGGAGCGTCGCGTGAGGGCGGCCCGGTGACCGGTCTCCGCCCGGCGCTCCTCCCCCCCGGCGCCCGCCGCGCCGCCGCCGCCCTGGCCCTGCTGCTCGCCGCCGCCCCGGCGCAGGCCTTCAAGCGCTCCTGCGATCCGAGCACCGGCGCCTGCTTCTACTGGCCCTCGGCGTCGGTCACCTGGAAGATCAACCCGAGCCAGCCCTTCTCCTCCGCGAGCTGCAGCGGCAGCGGCCCGCTGGTGGCGGCGGCCCAGGCCGCCTTCGCCCAGTGGGCGAACGCCACCCGCGCCGGCGACGGCGCCCCCTGCACCGCCCTCTCGCTCCCCTACGGCGGGGCCACCAGCTCGACCCAGACCGGCGCCGGCACCGCCGGCGAGCACATCGTGGTCCTCCGCGAGGGCTGGTGCACCGCCAAGGTGCCTGCGAGCGACCCCTGCCACGCGACCAATCCGCCGAGCTGCGACAACACCCACAACTGCTTCGAGGACGAGGGCGGGCTCACCCGGAGCATCCTCGCCATCACCACCGTCTACTACACGCCCTCGACCGGGGCGATCTCCGACGCCGACATCGAGCTGGCGGACTGGGGCGGGTCCGCGGGCGCCCTCGTCTCCCCGCCGCCGGACGGCTGGTACTTCACCTGCCTGCCCCCGGGGACGACGCCCATCTGCGGCGCCTACGGCCAGGCGAGCTGCGCCTACATCGATCTCCAGAACACGCTCACCCACGAGGCCGG
>DATKAL010000316.1:0-8063 GCA_035498135.1 Anaeromyxobacter sp. | reverse complement strand
GGAGGGCCAGGTCTCCGAGTGCCGAGTGGTGAAGAGCCTCCCCTTCAGGGATCGCGCGGTGATCGAGGCCCTCGAGCGGCGGCGTTACACCCCGGCCCTGATGGGCGGGAAGCCGGTGGCGGTGGACTACACGTTTCGCATCAAGCTGACCCTCCCGCGCTAGCGGCGCGGATCCGGGTCCGATTCCAGCAGGCACGACGCGCCGGACGGCGCATAGCAAAGGAAGAACATGCAGCAGTTCACTCTCGCTGAGCTTTGGGGCCACATGGGGCTGTTCGCCCGCCTGGTGGTCTACGTCCTCGGGGTCATGTCCGCCGCCTCCCTGATCGTGATGGCGGAGCGCCTCGTCTCCTTCCTCAAGACGAACCGCGACTCGCGCCGGTTCGCCGCCCAGCTCGCCGGCGCGCTCGAGAAGAGCGGCCTCGACGAGGTGGCCAAGGCCAAGGCGGCCAAGGACGTCGGCCACCTCGGCCGCGTGCTCAGCTCCGGCCTGAGCGCCTACCGGATGACCCGGACCGCCGCCACCACCTCCGACCTGACCATCGAATCGGTGGCCCGCGCCCTGGAGCGGCAGGCCCAGCGCGAGAACCAGAACCTGAAGCGGGGACTGAACCTGCTCGCCACCGTCGGCTCGACCGCCCCCTTCGTCGGCCTCCTCGGCACGGTGGTCGGCATCATCAACGCCTTCCAGCAGATGGCGGCCACCGGGTCGGGCGGCCTGGGCACCGTCTCGGCCGGCATCGCCGAGGCGCTCGTCACCACCGCCTTCGGCCTGCTCGTCGCCATCCCCGCGGTGATGGCCTACAACTACATGCAGGGCTGGGTCGACGGGCGCATGGTCGACATGACCGAGTCCTCGAACGAGCTGCTCGACGTGGTCGCTCGCCGGCTCGATCCGAACGCGCCCGCCCACGCCAAGGCCGGGTAGCCGCAGGCCGCGCGGCGAGCGCGAGAGGGCCAGACCATGGCAATGACCGCTGGTGGCAAGGGCGGCATCAAGAGCGAGATCAACGTCACGCCCCTCGTGGACGTGGTGCTCGTGCTGCTCATCATCTTCATGGTGGTGACGCCGATGCTGCAGCGCGGCAAGGACGTCCAGCTGCCCAAGTCCCTCTACGTGGACAAGGATCCGAAGGGCGGCGACCCCCTGATCCTCTCCGTCACCAAGGACGGGTCGATCTGGGTGGAGAAGGACAAGTACACCGAGAGCACCCTCGAGCAGCGGCTGAAGGACGAGATCATCGCCTCGCCCTACCGGCCGTTCCTGCTCAAGGGCGACACGAGCATCACGGTGGGCGAGGTGCGCAAGGTGATGGCGATCGCCCGCAAGGCCGGGGCGCGCGGCGTGCGCGTCGCGGTCGAGCAGCTCAAGACCGAGGGGCAAGGCTAGGGGCCGGGGCCGGCGCGTCCGGCCCTCGAGAGATTCGACATGCACAAGAAGAAGAGCCGGTTCACCGTCCGGCCCGCGGGCAGGCCAAACTCGGACATCAACGTCACACCGCTCGTCGACGTGGTGCTCGTGCTCCTCATCATCTTCATGGTGGTGACGCCGCTGCTCGAGAAGATGATCCGGGTCCGCGTCCCCGACGCCGAGCAGAACGAGCAGCAGGACACGCCGCCCCAGGCCCAGCTCGTGGTGAGCGTGGGCGAGGACGGCGCCATCGCCATCAACAGCGAGAAGGTGGCCGACGACGCCTACGTGGCCCGCCTGAAGCGCGTGCTCGCCGCCAAGGCGCCCGGGGACCGGCTGGTCTTCTTCTCCGCCGACGACAAGGCGAAGTACGCGCGCCTGGTGACGGCGCTCGACGGGGCCCGGCAGGCCGGGGCGGAGATCCTCACCATGACCACCGAGCCGATGGCCCCCGCGGCGGGCGCGGCGGAGGGGGCAGCGCCGACGGCCACGCCCTGAGAGCATGTGAACCAATCCCCCGCCTACTACGGCGAACGATGCCGGCATTCGCCGGGGATTGCTTCACACGCTCTGAGGCGCCATCGCCCGGCGCGCCGGGCGGGAGGGAGACGACATGCGTAGCACTGCACCCCAGCGGCGTCCCGGGCGGGACGCCGTCCTGTTGGTCCTCCTCGCCACCGCGGCCCCCGCGCTCGGGGCGGAGGAGCTCAAGACCTTCCCGCTTCCCAAGGGGGGGGCCGCCCAGTACGGACCGGACGCGAGCCGGAAGTGCCCGTCGGTCGGCGCGCTCCGGAGCCTCTCCGGGGACGTGGAGGACGCCGCCGCGAAGGCGAAGAAGCCGAAGCCCGAGCTGGACAGCCGGCTCTGCGCCGTGGCCGACGCCTTCCTCGGCTGGGAGGAGAAGGCCCCGCCCTCCGACGCGCTGGTGGCCGAGGTGGCCCACCACTTCGGCCTCCCCTCCGGGCAAGCGAAGGTGTTCGTCACCTCGGTCGACTCGGAGGACTCCCGCTCCATCGCGGACGCCGTGGTCCAGGCCGCGGTCTCGGCGGTGGTGAACACCATCGGGCAACCGCGCTACGCCTTGGCGACCCGCCGGCTCCACGGCGCCGCGGCCCGCTCGGGAGGCTCCGGCGCGACCCGCGCCGTCCTCGTCGTCCAGGACGCGCTGGCGGAGGTGAGCGGGGTACCGCGCCGCCTCGGCCCGAACGAGCAGGCGCCGGTGGTCGGGAAGCTCCTCGGCGACTTCGAGCACCCGGTCGTGCTGGTGAGCGACGCCCGGGGCGATCTCCAGACGACCGAGGCGAAGGGCAAGGACTTCAAGGCCGACGTGCGCTGCGGGGAGAGGCCGCTCCCCGCCCTGGTGGAGGTCCGCGGGGAGGAGGCCGGCGGCGGCGGGCAACGGATCGTGGCGAGCTTCGCGGTCGAGTGCGGGCGCGAGCTGCCCACCGCGGTGGAGCTGGCGCCGCCCGCGCCCTGGCCGGCCGACCCCCAGGCGCAGCTCCACAAGCTCCTCGACGTGGTGAACGGGCAGCGCACCCTGGCCGGGATGCCGCTCCTGGTCTGGGACGACGGGGTGGCCAAGGTGGCCCAGGCCATGGCTGACAGCTACCGGGACCAGTCGGCCCAGGGGGGGGCGATCGAGCTCGACCCCTCGACCGCCCTCAAGAAGGAGGGGATCACCTCCCTCCTCATCGTCCTCAACCCCGCGCAGGGCGTCTCCGCCCAGGACGTGGCCGAGCGCCAGGTGAGGAGCCCGAGGCAGCGCGCCCAGATGCTGGAGAAGGAGATCACCAACGCCGGGGTGGGGCTCGCCGCCGGGGTGGACGCCTCCGGGCGGAAGGCGGCCTACGTGGCCGAGGTCTTCATCCGGGAGCTGCCGCCCATCGACGTGGAGAAGGCGCGCGAGCAGCTCCGGGCGGCGGTGACCCAGAAGCGCAAGGACGCGCGCACCAGCGAGGCGGTGAGCGATCCCCCGCTCGAGGAGCAGGCCCAGCAGCTCGCCACCGCCCTGGCGGCCACGGGCGGGACGCTCCCGAAGGAGAAGGAGGACGCGATCATCGCCCCCCTCAACAAGGGCTACAAGGCCCTGGCGATCGTGAAGGGGGCGAAGGCCGACCCGCTCGACCTGGCCGAGGAGCCGGAGATCACCGGCTCGGGCCGGCACATGGGGGTGGGGGTGGCCCAGGGCCGCCACCCGACCCTCGGCCGGAACGCGGTCTACGCGGTCATCATGATGGGCGCCCCCCGCGGCGAGGCCGAGCCCGCCGCGTCCAAGGCGGCGAAGCCGAAGAAGAGCGCCAAGTAGCGGCCGGGCCGGCGCCGGTCCTCGACGCAGGCGAGGGCGGGGAGCAAAGAAGCTCCCCGCCCTCCTCGCTTCTCGCGAGCTGCCCGCCGGTCGAGCGGGCCCCCGCGCCGGCGGCCCAGGGGCAGCCGGGTGCGCCGGCCGGGAGCCGGCGCGCCGGGCCTCGTCGGGCGCGGCCGCGAAGGAGTCGCGGTCGCGGCGCGCGCTCAGAGGCCCGGGAATCCGAGGCCGACGAGCGTCCCGCTCTCGAGCACGAGCGCGAGGGCCAGGAAGACGGCCACGAGCAGCGCCTCCAGGCGCGCGGCGGCCGGCTCCTCGGCGAGGAAGGTCCGGCGATCGGGGAGGGGCAGGGTGGTGATCATGGCGACGCTCCGTCCTGCCTTACGGAGGCGCCCTTCCCCTATTTCGTGACCGCAGGCCTCCGGGCGGGGCCCGGGGAAGGGGCGCCCCCGGAGTCCCTCGATGAGCCGCATCACCAGGACGGTAAAGAAGCGAACGCCCCGCCCCCGGGAGCCGGGGCGCAGGGCGTCTGGCACGCCGCGAGGCGCGCGGGGGACCTAGCGCTGCGCCGCCCCGGCGACCTTGGCGACCTCCTCGGCCAGGTTCTCCTGCTTCTTCTCCAGCCCCTCGCCGAGGACGAAGCGCGCGAACCGGCGCACCTGGATGTTCTCGCCGATCTTGGCCACCGCCTCGGTGACGACGTCCTGGATCTTCTTCTTGTCGTCCTTCACGAAGGCCTGCTCCATCAGGCAGAACTCGCCGTAGAACTTCTCGACCTTGCCGGTGGCGATCTTCTCCAGGATCGCCTCGGGCTTCTTCTGGTCGCGCATCTGCGCCTTGGCGATCTCGACCTCCTTCGCCACCACCTCGGCGGGGACCTCCTCGCGGCGGACCCAGCGCGGCGCGGCCGCGGCGATCTGCATGGCGAGGTCCTTCACCAGGGCCTGGAAGCCCTCGGTGCGGGCCACGAAGTCGGTCTCGCAGTTCACCTCCACCAGGACGCCGATCTTCCCGCCCATGTGGATGTAGCTGGCGACCGCTCCCTCGGTGGCGGCCCGGCCCGACTTCTTGGCCGCGGCGGCGAGCCCCTTCTTG
Source organism: Anaeromyxobacter sp. (assembly GCA_035498135.1). Lineage (GTDB taxonomy): Bacteria > Myxococcota > Myxococcia > Myxococcales > Anaeromyxobacteraceae > Anaeromyxobacter. The sequence continues at coordinate 3,255 of DATKAL010000316.1, read as the reverse complement.
CGGAGCACCTCCTCGGCCTTCGCCAGGTCGCCCGCCGCCTCGGCGAGCGCCTTCTTGCAGTCCATCATCCCGGCCCCGGTCTTCTCCCGGAGCTCCGACACCATCTTCGCGCTGATCTCGGCCACGTCCTCGTCTCCTCTTCTCCGAAAAACGATGGGGGCGGGCCGCGATGGCCCGCCCCGGTTCCGTCCGGAAACCCTGGAGCGGCGCTACTCCTTGGTCTCGCCGGCGGCGCCGGCCGGAGCCGCCGCCACCTCGCCCTTGCGCACCACCTCGACGTGGGCGCTGGCCGCCGCGCGGTCCTCGCGGGGCTCGCGCCGCTCGCGCGGCCCGCGCCGGTCGCGGCGATCGCGCCGGTCCTTCTGGCCGCGCTCGCTGGCCGCGTCGCGGTCCTCCTCACCCTCGCGCCGCTCGTCCTTGCCGCCGTGCTCCGCCACCCAGGCGGAGTAGCGGGCCCTGCCCTCGATGCAGGCCTCGGCGATCTTGCCGGTGAAGAGCCGGATGGAGCGGATGGCGTCGTCGTTGCCGGGGATGACGTACTCGATCCCCTCGGGATCGCAGTTCGTGTCCACCACCGCCACCACCGGGATCCCGAGGCGGTTCGCCTCGTGGACCGCGATGTGCTCCTTCTTCGTGTCGATCACGAAGAGCGCGGCGGGCAGGCGGGAGAGCTCCTTGATGCCGCCCAGGTTCCTCTCCAGCTTCTCACGCTCGCGCTCGAGCTGGGCGATCTCCTTCTTCGGGAGCCGCTCGTAGGTGCCGTCGGCGGCCATCTTCTCGATGGTCTTGAGCCGCTCGATCCCCTGCTTGACGGTCTTGAAGTTGGTGAGCGTCCCGCCCAGCCAGCGGTTGGTCACGAAGAACATGCCGGAGCGTCCCGCCTCCTCGCGGATGGCGTCCTGCGCCTGCTTCTTCGTGCCCACGAAGAGGACCGACCCGCCCTTGGCCACCGCGTCGGAGACGAAGCGGAGCGCGTTGCGGGCCAGGCCGACCGTCTTCTGCAGGTCGATGATGTAGATGCCGTTCCGGGCGCCGAAGATGTACGGCTTCATCTTCGGGTTCCAGCGCTTGGTCTGGTGCCCGAAGTGGACGCCGGCCTCGAGGAGCTGCTTCATGGTGATGGCGGTGCCGCTCGAGCCGAGGGCGGCCGCCATCGCCTCGGCCGGGGCCGCCTCGGGGGCGGGCGCGGGGACGGGGGAGGGCTGCGGGGGGGGAGCCTGCGGGGTCTGCTGCGTCTCCATGGGATTCCTTTCCGGTTGGTCCGCCACTCCGCCGCGGGGAACGCGCTGAACACCCTGGGAGGACGCCTGGGAGGCCGTCCCGCCGGAGGGCACCGGAGCGCGCCGATGCTCGGGGAGTGTGTGAATTCGAAGCCTTCCGCCCTCGCGGGCGGCCTCGCAGCCAGGGGCTGGTCGAGGGACGGTCATCTAACACAACCGGGCCGATGCCGCAAGCGCCGTTCCGGCCCCGTCGCGGCATGAATTCCGCCGGGACGTCGGCTACTTGGGGCCCGGCGCCGGCCCCCCCTCGGCGCGCCGCCACCAGCCGAGCTCGACCACCCGGCCCTCGTAGCCCCGCCAGGCGACCGGCCGATCGCCTCGGGCCGGGCATCGGTGGCGGAGGAGCCGCTCCCCGCCCGTGAGGGCCGTCCCGCCGCAGTCCGGGCACCGGAAGCGCCTGGCCACTGCGGTCCGCTCCCTGGCCGAGAGCGGGCGCTCGCCCGCAGCCGCGTCCGGCTCCCCCGAGCGGGCCACACCCGGACCCAGGAGCCCCCGGGCCCGGTAGGCCTCGAGCTCGGCGATCTCGGCCGCCTCGCCACCCCGGCCGCGCTCGGCCTCGGCGCGGGCCCTCGCGGCGCAGGCGGCGCAGGGCGCGAGGCCGAAGCTCCGGGCGCAGACGATCGCGGTCCCGCCCTCCTCCACCCGCTCCCACTCCTCCCGCGCGTCCACCTCCAGCGCCGGGACGCCGGCGGCCTCGAGGGCGGCCTCCTTGCCGGCCTCGACGGCGTGGGTGACGCGCACCTCCAGGGCCAGGGCGGGCCGGCCCCGGCGGAGGACGAGGACGTCTGCGCGGAGCGGGCCGACCGCGCCCTCCGCCACCGCCGCGTCCCCGGCCGCCGCCAGCTCGCGGAGCGCCGGGAGGCGGCAGGAGGGGCAGCGGGCGAGAAGGGTCACCCTCCGGCGGCCGGCGAAGGCCTCGGCGCAGAGGGCGAGCAGCCGCTCCTTGGCGTCGAGGTGGAGCGCAGTCTCGGGCGCGGTCAGGGGGCAGGCCGAGCCGGCCGCGTGGGCGAAGTGCGGAGTGCGGACGCGGCCCAGGTGCGGGACGAGCGGCTCCTGGCAGGCCAGGCAGGTGAAGGGCGCCCGGGCCCGCCGCGAGCGGGCGTCCAGGCTCGAGGCCCGCACCCGGGCGCCGTCCCGGTCGAGCGCCCAGGCGAGGAGCACCGTCCCGGCTGCCCCGGGCCGGGACGGTCCGGCACGGTGGCGGGCCGGGGACGGGGCGCGGCGGCCGGTGGCGCGAGTCGAGGAGCGGCGCGGCACGGCCCCGAGTCTACCGGAGTGCCGCAGCCCCGCACGGGGACGGCGCTGGACGACCTCGCCGGGTAGGGTTGTCCGGCGCGGCGCCCCGCGCCCGCACTTCACGGAGGGACGACATGGCGCTCGAGGTGGGAAAGAAGGCCCCGGCCTTCGCGCTCCCGGACGAGGACGGGAAGGTGGTGAAGCTCTCCGACTTCGAGGGGAAGCGGCTGGTGGTCTTCTTCTACCCGAAGGCGAGCACCCCTGGCTGAACCCAGGAGGCCTCCGACTTCCGGGACGAAGTCGCCGCGTTCTCGAAGCAGAAGGTGGCGGTGGTGGGGATCTCCAAGGACTCGCCCGCCGCCCAGAAGAAGTTCAAGGAGAAGTACCGGCTCCCCTTCCCGCTCCTCTCCGACGCCGACGCCAAGCTGCAGCAGGCCTGGGGGGTGTGGAAGGAGAAGACCCTGTACGGGAAGAAGGTGATGGGGACCGAGCGGACCACGGTGGTCCTCGGGCCCGACGGGCGGGTGGAGCGGATCTTCCCCAAGGTGAAGGTGGACGGCCACGTGGCGGAGGTGCTCGGGAGCCTGTAGAGTCCGCGCCGCCCCGTCCCCGCCCCTCCCGGCGCGGGGGCGGACCGGCGCCCCGATGAAGAAGCCGCATCGTCTCCGTCCGCCCCGCGAGGACCTGGTCGACGCCGTCGTCCTGGAGGTGCACGGGCTCGTGCACGACCAGGGCTGGC
>DATKAL010000315.1:0-12359 GCA_035498135.1 Anaeromyxobacter sp. | reverse complement strand
GACGAGCCCACCGCCTCCATCGACGCCGAGGCCGAGCACGAGCTCTTCCAGCGGTTCCAGTCGCTCGCCGCCGACCGGACCGCGATCGTGATCTCCCACCGGTTCTCCACCGTCCGGATCGCCGACCGGATCGCGGTCCTGCACGGCGGGCGGCTCGAGGAGCTGGGGACCCACCGCCAGCTGGTGGAGAAGGGGGGGCGCTACGCCCACCTCTTCCAGCTCCAGGCGCAGGGCTACCTGGACTAGAGCGCCTTCCCCGCGGCGGTTCCCGCCCACGCCGCTCCGTGGCATGCTGGCCGCGCCCTCCGGCAGCGGCCCCGATCCTCCATGCTCCGCCTCCCCTCCCTGCCCCTCGCCGGACTCGCTCTCGCCGCCCTGGCTGCCGCGACCCCGGTCCGCGCCGAGGAGGCAGGCGCCGGCACCCTCTACCCGGCGGAGGCGTTCCCCACCGGCGACCTGGTGCGCAGGCCTCTCACCCTGGCCGCCGGCCTCCTCCAGCTCGACCTGCCGCTGGCCGTCGCCCCGAACGGCGGCCCGACGGCCGGCACCTGGTTCCTCCCCGCCTCCCTCGACTACGGGATCACCCCCGACCTCCAGGCCGGGCTCTACCAGCAGGTCGGCCCCTGCCTCTCCGGCGAGGCCGGCGGCTGCGCCTCCGGCTACGACGACCTCGGCCTCCGCACGCGCTACGGCCTCTTCCGCGCCCCAGCCTCGCAGCTCGTGGCCCAGGCGAGCGTGCTCGCCTCCCACTTCGACCGCCTCCAGTGGGAGGGCTCGCTGGGGCTCGCCTACAAGCACACGCTCGGGCGCGTGGCGCTGGTGGGCCAGCTCGACCTCGGGATCGCGCTCGACCGGCGCAGCGAGCGACTCTACGGCGAGCTCCTCGTGGGCACCCTCGAGTGCCAGGTGCGCGTCGCCGAGCGGCTCGGCGCCAGCCTGGCCGCGGGGACCGCCGGCGCGCTCGGCGTCAGGTCGCCGTACTCCATCCCGCCCGCCTTTCCGCTCGAGGCCGGGCTCGAGTGGTCACCGCTCCACGCCGTCGGCCTGGGCGCCCAGGTCGCCATCCCGGACCTGGCCCGGAGCGCGGCGCTCTGGCAGCTGCGGCTCCTGGTCCGGATCTACCTGTAGCCCGGCGAGCTCCCGGTCCGCCCCCGCATCTGGACCTGTCCCCTGGGGCGCACACCGGGTAAGGTGGCCCGGTCGCGTGCCCGCCCCCGTCCGCTCCCGCCGCGCGATCGCCCTGGCCGCGGCCCTCGCCTGCGCCCTGCCCTCCCGGCCCGCGCGCGCCGCGACCCCGGAGCCTCCCGCCGGCGGGGGATCGGCACCGGCGGGCACCGGCGCCTCCCCGGCGGCGACCCCTCCGGCGGAGCAGGCGCCGGCGCCCGCGAGCCCCGCGCCCGGCGCCCCGCCGTCCGGGCCGCCGGCGGCCTCCGCTCCACCTCCGTCGCCGGCTCCGGCGCCCTCGGCCACACCGGCCTCGCCCCCGGCCGCTGCGCCCGCCGCGACCGCCCCGGCCCCCGCCGGGCCAGCGGCTCAGCCCCCCGCGCACGCCGAGGCCGAGGAGCGGAGCTGGCTCGACGTCGGGCACGCCTGGATCGAGGCGCGCTTCTTCGAGCCGGTGGTCCGCTTCGACCGGTTCTTCTCCGACGAGCGAGCCCTCGAGGCCGAGCGCTCGCGCTCCTTCTTCCAGCTTCGCGGCGACATCCGCCTCCGCGACGACGGCCCGCCCCAGTTCGGGAGCAGCCTGCGGGCCAACCTGCGCTTCCCCGGGCTGAACGAGTGGCTGGGCCGGTTCCGGCTGGTGCTGAGCGGGGACAGCGAGCCCGTCGCGACGCCCGTCTCCGACGCCAGCGGGACGCCCATCCCCGCGGCGACCACCCCGGGCCAGAACATCCGCTTCGCCAACGCCGAGCTCCGCTACGGGCTCTGGGACTCCCTCCACTCGCACGTCGACGTGGGCGTGGGGGTCCTCGTCCAGCTGCCGACCGCCGGCTTCGTGCGGGCCCGCTACCGGGCGGTCCGGCCGCTCGGGTCCTTCCTCCTCACGCGCTACGCCCTGACCGGCGCGTGGCAGACCGACTCGCACTTCGGGACGGCCCTCGATCTCTCCTTCGAGCGCCCCATGGGCCGATTCGCGCTCCTCCGGCTCGCCGGCTCGAGCCACGTGGCCCAGCGCAAGACCCGGGGGATCGAGTGGGAAGCCGACCTCTCCGCGCTCCACGCCTTCTCGGAGCGGAGCGCGATCTGGGTCGGCGCCGGCGCCACGGGGGCGCAGCGTGCGCCGGTCGGGGTCGATCGCTACCGCGTCTACGCCCGCTTCCGGCAGGGCTTCTTCCGCCCCTGGATCTTCGGCGAGGTCGAGCCGGAGGTGGACTGGCCCTGGTCGCCCGATCGGAGCCGCTACCGCGAGCTCGCCATCACCTTCCGCCTCGAGGTGCAGTTCCAGGGGCGCGAGCCGCAGGACCCGCCGCCCTCCGCCCTGCCGCCGCGGCCCGAGCCCGAGCCTGCCCCGGCTCCCGCACCCGAGGCGCCCGGACCCGCGCCGGAACCGCCGCCGGCGCGTTCGCCGGAGCCGGCACCCTCCGCCCCGGCCCCTCCCCCGGAAGCCCAGCCCGCGCCGGCCTCCCCCGCGCGGCCCTGATCAGCGGCGTCCGGGCGGGAAGGCCGACCGGAGGGCCGCCAGGGCCCGGCCGAAGTCGGGCGGGAGCGGCGCCTCCAGGACCAGCCGGTGCCCGGTGCGCGGGTGGTCGAAGGCGAGCCTCACGGCGTGGAGCGCCTGGCGGCCGATCGCCTCGGCCGCGCGCCGGACGGGATCGCCCGCCGGCAGGCGGGCCTCGCGCCGGGCGCCGCCGTAAACCTGGTCGCCGAGGAGCGGGTGGCCGGCCTCGGAGAGGTGGACGCGGATCTGGTGGGTGCGGCCGGTGTGGAGGGTGACCTCCGCCAGCGTGGCCGCGCCGCCGAACGCCTCCCGGACGCGCCAGGCGGTGACCGCGCGCCGGGGGGAGCGGACCTTCCCGGTGAACCGGGTCCGGTCCCGCGGATGGCGGCCGTACGCGGTGTCGAGGGTCCCCTCCGCCGCCAGGCGGCCGTGGCACAGGGCGAGGTAGGTCTTCTCCACCGTCCGCCCCTTCCACTGCGCCTGCAGCGAGGCGAGCGCGGCCTCGGTGCGCGCCACCACCAGGCAGCCGGAGGTGTCCCGGTCCAGGCGGTGGACGAGCCCGAGCCGCGGGACCGCCCCGCCGGCCGCCCCGAGCCGGAACAGGAGGGCGTTCACCAGCGTGGAGTGGGGGGCGCCGCGGGCCGGGTGCACGACCATCCCGGCCGCCTTGTCCAGGACCACCAGGTCCCGGTCCTCGTGGAGCACCGCGAGCGGCAGGTCCTGGGCCACGAGGCCGGCGGGCTCGGGCGGCGGGAGCTCCACCTCGATCCGCTCGCCGCCCCGCAGGCGCGCCGAGGCGCGGGCGCTGCGCCCCTCCAGGCGCACTCGCCCTTCCTTCACCAGCTGCTGGACGCGGGCCCGCGAGAGCGTCGGGTCGAGCCGCGTCAGGGCGACGTCGAGGCGGACCCCGGCGAGCTCCGGCCCGGCGACGTGGCTCCTGCGCTCGATGGCCGTGATGGCCGCTACCAGACCTTCGACTTCACGTGCCCCTTGGACTTCAGGATCACGTCCACGATCGCGCGATCGTAGAAGTTGGTGCGGGAGTAGAGGTCGGGCGAGACCCGCGACCGGTACAGCTCGCGCCCCTCCTCCAGCTCCTCCTTGAGGGCGTCGAAGAAGTTGTCCTGCTCGATCCCCCGGACGATCTTCTCCTCGTTGTACAGGGACACGTCGGAGCAGATCGCCCTCGCCAGGCGCATCGCGGCCTCGGGAGCATCGATGAGCGGCATACGCCGGGATGCTACGTCGCGCCGGCCGGTCGGTCAACGAAACGGGCCTGTCCCGGGCGTCCCGGGGGCCAGCTAGCGCGCCCGCGGCGTTCCGCCTGCGCCGCCGGACGAGCCCGCCCGCTCGAGGTAGGAGCGGGCCACCTTCTGCCCGTCCAGGCGCAGCTCCCGGGCGACGGCGAGCAGGATCCCGCGCAGGTAGACCGGGGCGGGCAGCGCGCCGTACCGGTCGGCCTCGATGTTCTCGATGTGGTGACGGGTGACCTTGGTCCGCTCGGAGAGCTGCTGGACGGTGATCCCGCGCGCCTCCCGGAGCCGGCGGAGGACCTCGCCCGTCCAGGCGGTGTCGTCGGTCGGGACCGGGGTCGGCGCGGCGCGGGTCGCCAGCGGGATGGGGGTCGCGGCCGGAGCCGGGCTCGGGGGGGCGGCCGCCGCCACCAGGGGCGGATCCACCACCTCCCGGCTCAGCAGGATGGGGGCCGGCCTCGCCGGTGGGACGTCGGCCGGAGGAGGCGGCGGCGCCCGCACCGCTGGGGCCGGATCGGGGGGCGGCTGGCTCGCCTCGGCCCGCTCGACGACCAGCGCCGGGATCACCGGCGGCGGCGACGGCCACCCGGCCGCCGCCGGCGGCTCCTCGCCCCCCGGCGCGCCGGGGGGCGGGGCGCCTGCGCTCACCTGCTCGTCGTAGCGGGCCCGGGCGGCCGGGTCGAGGAGCGTGGACTGGGCCTCGTCGATGCGCCGGGTGAGCAGGGCGGCCTCCTCGCTCGACATCAGGGTGTAGGTGGCCAGCGATCCGGGGCCGTACAGGGCGCGGGCGCGCTCGACCGCCTCCGCGATCTCCGCGGGAGTCGCCCCGGTCGAGACCTCCAGGATCTCGTACAGGGTCTGATCGGCGAGCGGCTTCACCTGGTCCCGGCCCGCCCGACGATGTCGAGCGCGAGGAGCGCGTCGGCCATCGCGGCGAAGCCCCTGGCGGCCGGCACGTCGGGCCGCTCCAGCAGCAGCGGCCGCCGCGCGCGCAGGGTCCGCCACATCTCGTCGTCGTAGTGGATGAAGCCCAGGTAGTCCATCTCGAGCCCGAAGTACTTCCGCCAGGCCGCCACCACCGCGCGGCCGATCTCGGCGTCCTGCGGGGTGCGGGCCTGGTTGACCACCAGCCGGGGGCGGAAGCCGCGGAGCTGCTGGGCGAGGTTCTGGCCCGCCTCCGGGTCGCGCTCCGACACCGTGGCCACGAGCTCCACCGGGCTGCGGAAGGTCTTGGACGACATCACCGCCCGCAGCAGCGGCTCGTAGCCGTAGACCTGGGCCACGTTCCGCAGCCGCCGCCAGAAGGCGGCCTTCACGAACCGGTAGGCGTTCTCCACCGCGGTCGGCTCGGGGACCAGCACCAGGACGCCGTGGTCCGAGACCAGGAAGAAGTCGAGGGTGTTGCTGTGCGTCCCGGCGCCCAGGTCGAGGATGGCGTAGTCCACGTCCAGCTGCTGGACGTGGCGCAGGAGCCGCATCTTCTGGGCGTAGCGCGGGTTGGCGGCGTCGAGGTCGTCGAGGGCGCCCGACACCAGCCCCAGGTTCTCGACGCCGGTGGGGGTGAGCACGTCCTCGATCCGGCTCACCTTCCGGTCGATGAAGTCGGTGAGGGTGCGCTTGGGGAGGTCGAGGCCCAGGGTGGTGTGGAGGTTGGCGCCGCCCAGGTCGGCGTCCACCAGGACCACCCGCTTGCCGCGGCGCGCCAGCTCGATCCCGAGGTTGGCGGAGATCAGGCTCTTGCCGATCCCGCCCTTCCCCCCGCCGATGGAGACGATCCGGCGTGCCCGCGGCGGCCCCTGGCGCGCGGGCGTGGGCGCCGGTGTGGGGGCAGGTGCGAGCGCCGGCGCGGAGGCCGGGCGGACCTGCCACTCCCGGTCCGGCTCCGTCTCCGGCTCCGGGACGATCCGCACCAGCTTGAGCGTGGGGACGTCGCCCATCCGTGCAATCTTAGACCGAACCCGCGCTCAGTCCAAAAGCTCGGCGTTCCAGTAGGCGGCGTCCGCCAGGGAGAGGAATGGCCGCCACTCCCGGTAGAAGGCCCGCCGGGTCGCGCTCCGGAACATCGGCGTCCAGCGCGGCCGCCCCGGGGGCCGCAGGAGCCGGAGGCCGGCCTCCTCGGGTGTGCGCCCGCCCTTGCGCAGATTGCAGGGGATGCAGGAGCAGACCACGTTCTCCCAGTTCGTCGAGCCACCGCGCGACCGCGGCACCACGTGGTCGAGGTTCAGCTCCGCCCGCCGGAAGCGCCGGCCGCAGTACTGGCAGGTGTTGTCGTCCCGCGCGTAGATGTTGAACCGGGAGAACCGGACCCGCGCCTTGGGGAGGTGCTCGTAGGCGACGAGCACGATCACGCGGGGGATCCGGATCCGCCGCCCGACCGTCCCGATGGCGTCGTGATGCGCCGCGGCGGCCAGGGCGCTCCAGCTCTCGAAGTCGAACTGCTGGAACTCCTCGTCGATGGCCCTCGCCACCCCCTGGTAGAGCAAGGTGAAGGCGCGCCGCACCGAGGTGATGTGGAGTGGCTGGAATACCCGGTTGAGGACGAGGACGCCGGTGTCGAGCATCGGAGCGGTCGATCATATGCAAATCGACGCTCCGCCGCACGCCGCCGGGCCCCCGCCTCCGAGGACCCCGTCTCACCCCTTCCCCCCGAGGCGGAGCACGCCAAGCGCGGCCGCCGCCTCCGGGCCGCCGTAGAGCGCCCGGTAGGCGGCGTAGGAGCGGAGGACCCGCTTCACGTAGCCGCGCGTCTCCTCCACCGGGATCTCCTCCACGAACTCGTCCACCTCCAGGCCGGAGCGCGCGTCTCGCCAGCGCGTCACCGCCCCGCCCCCGGCGTTGTAGGCGGCCAGGGCGAGGGCCACCGAGCCCTCGAACCGCCGGACGAGCTCGCCGAGATAGCGGGCGCCCAGGCGGATGTTGAGCGAGGCCTGCATCAGGTCCTGCCGGCTGGGCCGGCCCAGCTTCAGGGAGCGGGCCACCGACTGCGCGGTGGGCAGCATGAGCTGGGTGAGGCCGATCGCCCCTGCGGGCGAGACGATCCGCGGATCGAGCGCGCTCTCCTCCCGGATGAGCGCGTGCACGAGGTCGGCCGGGACGCCGGCCGGCGGGGCCCACCGCTTCACCTCGGCGCGGAAGGCGGGCGGGTAGGCGATGCGCCAGGCGCGCAGGTTCTCCGCCGAGGGCGGGTCGTGGAGCGCCCCCCGGGCGCGGGTGCGGATGAGCTGGTGGGCGCTGCGGTGATCCCCGGCCCGGTCGAGGAGATCGGCCAGGAGCAGCACCGGCTCGGGGGCGTCCCCCGCGCCGCGCGCGAGGGAGAGCGGGACGGCCTCGAGCTCCTCCGAGGCGTCGTGCAGCAGCCCCATCCTGAGGAGCAGGAGCCCGGCCCGGTAGTGGGCGTCGCCCGGGAGCGGTCCCGGATCGTAGCGCGGCTCCGGCCCGCCCGCGGGCGGCACGGGACCCGGGGACGCCCGCCCCGCGTCCGCCAGCCGGTCCCGGGCCAGCAGGCCGTAGTAGTCGGTGGGGTACCGGAGCGCCAGCCCGGCCCAGATCGCCGCGGCCGCGGCCTGACCCGCCGGTCCCTCCCCGGCCAGGAGGCGGCCGCGCCAGTAGGCGGCCCGCGCGTGCTCGTAGGCGTCGCGGCCCGCCTCGTCCTCCTCGATGGCGAGGAGCTGGGCGACCGCGGCGCCCACCTCCCCCGCCTGCTTCGAGAGCCAGGCCAGGCGGAAGCGGGCCTCGGCACGGAAGTCCCCCCCGGCGTGGTCGCGGACGATGGCGGCCAGCGCCTGGCGCGCCTCGGCGATCCGGCCCCCCCGGGCCAGGAGGTCGGCGGCGTAGAAGAGCGCGTCGTCGGCGAGGGAGTGGTCGGGGAAGTCGCGGGCGAGCTGGCGGTAGAGGCCCACCGCCTCGTCCCGGTCGCCCGCGATCGACGCCGCCCCGGCGAGGAGGAAGAGCGCGCGGACCCGCTGGTCCGGATCCTGGCAGCGCTCCACCACCGGGCGCAGGGTGGAGATGGTGAGCGCGTAGCTCCGCTCCCGGCGCAGGGCGCGCCCCGCGTCCAGCCGGATCCGGCAGGCGAGCGGCGTGGCCGGCCGCGCCGCCTGGGTGGCGAGCAGCGGCTTCAGCAGGGAGAGCGCGGGCCCGGTCCGGTTGACGTCCAGCAGGCTCTCGGCGCGCCGCAGGGACTCCTCCGGCGTCGGCGGCCCGCCCTCCGGACCGCGGAGGGCCTGGAGGGCGACCAGGCACCCGGACGCCTCTGGCGCGAGGGGGTGGTCGGCCCAGCAGGCGAGCAGCGCCGACCGGGCGCCGGCCGGATCGGGCGGGCTCGCCCCGGCCCGGGCGCGTCCGGCCAGGAGGAGCGCCGACGCGGCCAGGTCCGGCTTGGCGAGGTCGGCCGGCGCCCGGGCGCCCAGGAGGCCGGAGAGCGCCTCCTCGGTGCGGGCGCGGTCGCCGAGCGAGGCCGCCAGCTTGCCCCGGGCCAGCCGCGCGTCCGGCGCGCGGAGCGAGCCGTCCGGGACCGCCTTCCAGGCGGCGAGCGCCTCCTCCTTGCGGCCCTGCTCGGCGAGGGCCTGCCCCCGCAGGTACAGGATCCGGTCGGCCAGGTCCGGCAGCCGCCCCTCCAGCCCCTCCAGGGCCGCGATGGCCTCCCTGGACCGGTGGGCCTCGAGGAGCGCCAGCGCCCGGAGGTAGGCCGCCTCGGGCGACCGGTCCAGGGCGAGCCGGGAGGCGGCCTCGGCGAAGCGCCCCGCGTCGTACGCCGCCTTGCCCTCGGCGCCGGGGCCGGCGACGAGGAGCGGGGCCAGCTCCGCCTCCCCGACCCGGGGGGCAGGAGGACCGGCGGGCGTCTGGGCGGCGAGGGCGAGGGCGAGGGCGGCGAGCGGGGCGGCGGGCATCGGGCGAATTCGAGAGTGCGGCCCGGGGTGGCGCGGGGTCAAGCCCCCGCGCCCGGCTCGGCGGCGCACGCCTCCCCGGGCCCTCCGTCCAGAACCGCGAGTGGACCGGGCCGATTCCCCGCCGGGCGATGGGCCGTCGAGCGCGCCGGGCGCCCTCCCCGCGCTGTTTCCTGTTGGCCGCCGGTCGTCTAGGATCGCCGGTGCGTGGACATCCGCACCCAGGCCGCCCTGCTCGCCGCGATCGTCTCCCTGGCCCTCGCGGTGGCCGCCCTGCTCCGCGACAAGCGGTCCCGGGTGTTCACCCTCTTCGCCCTCTTCTCCGCCGACATCTTCCTCTTCTCGCTGGCGAGCTTCTTCCTCCGCTGGTGGCGGGCCATCGGGATCGTCTGGTGGGAGCGGCTGGCGGTCGCCTCCGGCGCCCTGGTCCCGGCCGCGGGCCTGGCCTTCTTCCTCGAGTTCCTGGGAGTGGCGCGGCGCCCGGCGCGGCGGGCGCGCAACACCATGCTGGTCGGCTCGCTCACCGGGCTGGTGGTGGCGGTCACGCCGCTCGTCTACGTGAAGCCGGCCAAGCTCCTGGTGGCCGCCTACGTGGTGGGCGGGCTGGCGGCGGTGCTCTCGGCGCTCTGGGGCAAGATGCACGTCTCGCAGACCCGCGTGGAGCGGGCCCGCCTGCTCTACCTCTTCATCGGCGCGCTGGTGGCGGTGGTGCTCTCCACCCTCGACATGCTGCCGCGGTTCGGCCTGCCCTACCCGCTCGAGGGGCTGGGCTCGATCACCCTCACCATCTTCATGTTCTTCCTCTCGCAGACCCTGCAGCGTCACCGGCTGCTCGACCTGCACGAGTTCCTGGGGAAGATCGTGGTGGTCACCGCCCTCGGCCTGGTGCTGGTCGCCATCTACGGCGGGCTGGTCTCCTGGGTCGGCGACCGGCCCGAGCTCTTCTACTTCAACACCGTGGTGGCCTCGTTCGTGATCCTCTCCCTCTTCGAGCCCATGCGCGAGAAGGTGGAGGAGTGGGTGGTGGCGACCCTCTTCCACGAGCGGTACGAGCTGGTGCAGCGGCTCGCGGCGCTGCGCGACCGGACCGGGAAGGTGATCGATCCGGCCGGGCTGGCGGCGGTGGTGCTGGACGGGCTGGTGGAGACCCGCCGCGTCACCCACTGCTCCCTCTGGCTCCTGGCGGAGGACCGCCCGGGCTACCGGCTCCTCGACTACCGCGGCCCGCCTCCCGCCCCGTTCCTCGAGCCCGCCACCGCCCGGGCCCTGCTGGGCGCCTCCTCCGCCGGGCAGAAGGCCATCCTCCTCGAGAACATCGATCGCCGGGTCTCGGAGCTGCGCGCCCTCCTGCCCCCGGGGCCGACCGAGCAGGAGAGCCGGAGCGGCCGTGGCGCGCCGGCGGCCATCGCCGAGGAGCTGAAGCGCCTCTCCGACGCCCGGGCGGTGATGGCCTCGATGCGGGCCGGGATCGGCATGCCGCTCCTGGCGGGGGACCGGGTGGTGGGGTTCCTGGCCTGCTGGGACGAGCGGGTGCCGGAGGCCTTCGCCTCGGACGAGATCGCCGCCCTGCTCGAGGTCGCCGATCGCTGCGCCCTGGTGATCGAGAACTCCAAGCTGTACCAGCAGATGAAGGAGAAGGACCGGCTCGCCGCCCTGGGCGAGATGTCGGCCGGCCTGGCCCACGAGATCCGCAACCCGCTCGCCGCCATCAAGGGAGCGATCCAGTACCTCGACCCGCGCAAGCTCCCCGAGGACGACCGCGAGTTCTTCGAGATCGTGGTCGACGAGGTGAACCGACTGAACGGGGTGGTCACCCAGTTCCTCGACTACTCCCGCCCGCTCAAGCCCTCGATGGCCCCCACCGACGTGAACGAGGTGATCGGGAAGACCCTCAAGCTCCTCGAGCCGGACGTGCCGGCCGGGGTCCGGGTCGAGGCGGAGCTCGCCAGCTGGCTGCCCCGGGTCCAGGCGGACGCCGAGCAGCTCAAGCAGGTGTTCCTCAACCTGGCGCTCAACGCCTTCCAGGCCATGCCCCGGGGTGGCCGGCTCTCGGTCACCACCCGGGTGGCCCGCGACGAGCTCGCCTTCTGGCGCGAGGGGGCGCGGCGCGCCGACGTGGTGGAGGTCCGCTTCCGCGACTCCGGACCGGGGATCCCGGAGGAGGCGCGCGAGTCGATCTTCGTCCCCTTCTACACCACCAAGGAGAAGGGGACCGGGCTCGGCCTGGCCATCTCCCAGCGGATCGTGAAGGCGCACCTGGGGACGATCGGGGTCCGTTCCGCCGAGGGGGCCGAGTTCCTCATCTCCCTCCCCGGCCTGCACGAGGAGCGCCCGCAGGAGGCCGGGCGGCCAGCGGAGGAGGACCGCGAGGAGAAGGCCCGCGCCCGGGAGCGCCGCCGCGCCCGGGCCGAGGAGCGGCTGCGCCGGCGGCGGCGCCGCAAGCGGGAGGCGTAGCGAGAGCGATGCGCCCCCGCCCCCACCCGTGCTAAACGAGCGGCCGTGGCCCACGTCCTCATCGTCGACGACGAGGTGAACATCCGGCGGGTCCTCGCGGCCATGCTCAAGCGCGAGGGGTACGAGGTGACCACCGCCGCCGACGGGGAGCAGGCGCTGGCGGTTCTCGCCAAGACCCCGGTCCACGTGGTGGTCACCGACCTGGTGATGCCGCGGCTGGGCGGGATGGAGCTCCTCCGCCGCGTCGGCCAGGAGTACCCGGACGTCCCGGTGATCGTCATCACGGCCCACGGCACGGTCGACAGCGCGGTGGCCGCCCTCAAGGCGGGGGCCTTCGACTACGTCACCAAGCCCTTCGAGCAGGAGGAGCTGAAGAAGGTCATCGCCAAGGCGGCCCGGGCCCACGACCTCGAGCGCCAGAACCTCCACGCCATCCTGAACGACGGCGACCGCCCCCCGCTGGTGGGCGCCTCCACCCCGATGCGCGCCATCTACGAGATGGTGGCCCGGGTGGCCGACTCGCCCTCCACCGTCCTCATCACCGGCGAGAGCGGCACGGGCAAGGAGCTCATCGCCAAGGCCCTCCACCGCGGCTCCTCCCGCCGCGACAAGCCGCTCATCAAGGTGAACTGCGCCGCCATCCCCAAGGACCTGGTGGAGAGCGAGCTCTTCGGCTACGAGCGCGGCGCCTTCACCGGGGCGGTCGGCTCCAAGCCGGGCCGGTTCGAGCTGGCCGACGGCGGCACCCTCTTCCTCGACGAGATCGGCGAGGTCCCGGTGGAGATGCAGGTGAAGCTCCTCCGCGCCCTCCAGGAGTCGGAGTTCGAGCGGGTGGGCGGGATCAAGACCCTGCGCGTCGACGTCCGCCTGATCGCGGCCACCAACCGCGACCTGAAGCAGCTCATCGCCGACGGGAAGTTCCGCGAGGACCTCTACTACCGCCTGGCGGTGGTCCCCATCGTGCTCCCTCCCCTCCGGGAGCGCCGCGAGGACATCCCCCTCCTGGTGCAGCACTTCATCGAGAAGTACGACCGCAGGCTGGGCAAGAAGGTCGAGCGGATGGAGGACGAGGCCCTGCAGCTCCTCCTCGGCTACTCCTGGCCCGGG
>DATKAL010000314.1:0-8267 GCA_035498135.1 Anaeromyxobacter sp. | reverse complement strand
GGGTCGGAGACCCTCGCCCCGGTCGACGGGAGCCTCACGCTCTCGCTCCACGACTCCATCTCGGGCAAGACCTGCACGGGGAGCCCCATCGCCACGCAGGCGGCCTTCCCGGGTGGCGGCTTCGTGTTCCCGGTGACGCAGGGCCAGTTCACCGCCAACGCGGCCAACACCTTCAGCGTCCAGGCGACCGACGCGGCCGGGAACAGCACCTGCTCCGCCGGGCTGACCTGGATCCACGACGACGTCGCCCCATTGGCGCCGGCGATCGCGAGCTCGAATCCGGTCTCGCCGGCGAAGGGGGCCGGGAGCGCGTTCCCGGTGCTGTCCGGCACCGCCGAGGCCGGCGCGACCGTCACCGTCTACGCGCTGGCGGCCTGCGCGGGCCCCTCGGTGGCGACCACGACGGCGACCGGCGGCACGTTCACCACGAGCGCGATCACGGTTCCCCTGAACCAGACCACCACCTTCACCGCCACCGCCGCCGACGCCGCGGGGAACGTCTCCGGTTGCAGCGCGTCGTTCCCCTACACCTCGGACACCATCGCGCCCGCCCCACCGGTCTTCACCGGCACGAGCCCCGCCTCCGGGCCGCCCACGAGCAGCTCCACCCCGACCGTCTCGGGCACGGCCGAGCCCAGCTCGACGGTCCGGATCTACCGCGACCCGCTCTGCCAGTCGGCGAGCCCGGTCGCGACGGCGGCCGCCGGCACGGGGGTGTTCTCGGCCAAGGTCGCCGTCCCCCTGAACGCGAGCACCACCTTCGGCGCCACGGCGACCGACGCCGCCGGCAACACCTCCGCATGCGCGGCGGCCACCACGCCCTATCTCGAGGACAGCACCCCGCCGACGTTCGGCGGCCTGGTGAGCGCGACCGGCGTGGACGCGATCACGGGAGGAGTGGCGAACGCGGTCCAGCTCACCTGGAACGCGGCGACGGACGCCGTCACCTCGGCCGCCCAGGTGACCTACGGCATCTGCTACGCCGACGCCTACGACGCCTGCGCGACCAGCTTCACCGCCCTCGCCACGGTGACCGGGACGACCACCGCCACCGTCCAGCTCGCCGCGCCGGGCACGCGGAAGTTCTTCCTCGTCCGGGCGAGCGACCAGGCGGGAAACTACGACGCCAACACCGTCCGCCTGACCGCCAAGAGCTTCGGCGACGGGGTGGTGGCGACGGCGAGCGGCGGCGGCCCTCTTGCGATCCCGCCCGCGGCAGTAACTCCGCCCTTCTCCTGCGTCCTCGACGGGGCGGGGCGGGTCGAGTGCCAGGGAGACAACACCTTCGGCCAGCTCGGGAACGGCGGGCGCGGGGGCGCGGTGATGCCGATCCCCCCGGCGCTCGCCGTCACCGCCGGCGAGCAGCACGCCTGCGCCCTGGTCGCGGACGGCGGCGTCTATTGCTGGGGGAGGAACGATCAGGGGCAGGCGGGGGTGCCGCTCTCGAACGCCTTCCTCCCGGTGCCGTCCCAGGTGCAGGGGGTGCCGCCGGCCATCGCGGTCCGGGCGGGGCGGGCCCACACCTGCGCGCTGATCGCGGACGGCACGGTCCGGTGTTGGGGCCGAAACGATCAGGGGCAGCTGGGCGGGGGCAGCACGAGCCCGTCCAGCGCGACCGATGCCGCGGCGCCGCAGGTGACCGTGCAGGCGAGCGGCGGAGGGAGCCTGACCGGCGTATCCGCCCTCGCCGCGGGGGAGGGGCACACCTGCGCCCTCCTCGCCTCCGGGGCGATCCAGTGCTGGGGCGACGGCAGCCTCGGCCAGCTCGGCAACGGCTCGGCGAGCTCCCAGCTCTCCCCGGTGGCCTTCGGGGCCGCGAACGGCCCGTACGTCGCCGTGGACGCCGGCTGGTCGCACACCTGCGCCATCACCGGCGGGAGCGGCAGGGTCTACTGCGCCGGCCAGAACGCCGACGGACAGCTCGGCACGGGCACGGCGGGCGGCACCAGCGCGACTCCGGTGCACGCGCTGGTCCCCGGCTTCCGCGCCATCCAGCTGGCGCTCGGGCGGGCGCACTCCTGCGCCATGGACCTCTCGCTCTTCCCGCTCTGCTGGGGCGACAACTCGAGCGGGCAGGTCGGGAACGGGCTCCAGCCGACCGACGCGGCCACCCCCACGCCGGTGCCGGTGCCGGTGGCGGGCGCCGGGCTCTTCGCCGGGAACGACGCCACCTGCCACGTGGAGAACGGCCAGGTCGCGTGCTGGGGCAACCTCCCGCAGGGCGGCGCCCAGCCCCAGCCGCTGACGCTGGGGCTCCAGGAGGCCGATCACGTCGTCGCCCTCGCGGCCGGCCAGGCGCACACCTGCGCGCTCCTCGCCGACGGCACGCTGCGCTGCTTCGGCGCCGGCTCGCAGGGGCAGCTCGGGCAGGGCGCCTTCCTGGACGCCTGGCTCCCCGGCGACGTGGCCGGGCTCCAGTTCCGGGCGGTGGCCGCGGGCGGCGGCGACACCTGCGCGAGCGGTTCCGACGGGGCGGGGACCACCTGCTGGGGCGGGGCGGGGTACGCCCAGCTCGGCCAGAGCGCCGGCGGGGTCCCGGACACCACCCCGAGCGACATCCCCGGCCTCTACGTGACCGGGATCGACTTCCCGCTCGGCATCGGCGATCACGGCTGCGCGCTCGACGACTCCTCTGGCGACGTGAGGTGCTGGGGCCGGAACGACAGCGGGGAGCTGGGCCGGCCGCCGTCGGGGCCAGGGGGGGTCGACCTGGTGGCCGGGCCGACCATCGCCCGGGCGGTCACCGTGGGGGCGGCGCACTCCTGCGCCATCGACCGGCAAGGGAACGTCTGGTGCTGGGGCGACGACTCCCTCGGACAGCTGGGCGACGGCGGCGCGAGCGACCATCACCCGCGCACCGTCCCGTTCGTGGTCAACGCCGTCGAGCTCCGGGCCGCGGGAAGCACGACCTGCGCTCGAGGCGGAGACGGGACGGTCGCCTGCTGGGGCGCGAACGACGCGGGGCAGGCGGGGACCGGGACGCCCGGCGCCACGGCAGCGCCGGGTCCCGTGCTCGGCCTCTCTCAGGCGATCGGGCTCGCCGTCGGTCCGGCGCACGCCTGCGCGGTGCGTGCGGACGGCACGGTCTGGTGCTGGGGCTCGAACGCGAGCGGGCAGCTCGGCGACGGCTCCGGCGTGAGCCAGCCTAAGCCGGTCCAGGCGCAGGGAATCGCCGGGGCGAAGCAGGTGGTGGTCGGCGACACCCACAGCTGCGCGCTCCGCGCCGATGGGCTCGCGCTGTGCTGGGGCGGGAACGCGAACGGGCAGCTCGGCGATGGCACGACCGTGTCGCGGCCGGTGCCCGTGCTGGTGGAGGGGGTGCCGTAGCCCTTCGGGTCGGACGCTTCTACGTCGCCCGCCGGACCAGGCTGGCGACCAGCCAGAGGCGGTCGCCGTAGGCGCGCTCGGCGCACATCCAGAGCCGCACGGGCTCGCCGGCCACCTCGACCTTCGAGCCGGACTCGGGGCCCCAGACCCACTCGCGGGCCTCGGCGCCGCCGCCGGTCCGGGGTGCGTGGGCGGGTCCGAGGAGGGCGAGGGCGATCCGGACCGGGTCTCCGGGCTCCGTCCCCACCACCTCCACGTGGGTGACGACGCCGCGCCGGTCGGCCTCGACGTGGGCCACCGCCGCCAGGTCGCCGTCCCGCTCGAACGACACCTCGGGCTCCGACAGGTCGATGTTGAGGAGCCGGCGGCGCTCGGCGTCGAGGGTGATCGGCGTCGCCCAGGCGCGCCAGCCGGCGCGGAGGAAGGCGTCGAGGGCGGCGCGCCGGGGGACGCCGAGCAGCGCCTCGAGCGGTGGGACGGGGAGCGGGGTGGCGGGCCCGGTCACCGCGTCCCGCTCCCGGCGGCGGCCTGCGGCTGCCGCTCCCCCGGTGCGTCGGGCCGCTCCGACCAGGGCGCGGGCAGGATCGGGCTCCGGTCGCGGGCCCGCGGCACGCGCTGCAGCTCGAGCTCGGCCACCAGCGCCGCCGGGGCGACCGTCGAGACCGGCACGTACCCGCTCTCCGCCCCGCAGTAGCCGTTGAAGGCGCGCGAGACCTCCCCGGTGGCGAGCACCTTGTTCACGCTCGCGAGCGGGGTGCCGACCAGCTCCACCCCCCGCACCAGCTCCTCCTTTCCGGTGGCCGCGTCCACGCGGTAGACGAGCCGCGGCGATCCCTTGAAGGCCTGGTAGCCGAGCGACAGCGTGTTGGTGTTGCCCCCGACGATGTCGCGGACCACGAGGCCGTAGGGCTTCCCCTGGCGGCGCGCCTCCGCCATCAGCATCCGCTTGAGCTCGTCCTCCGGGACCCGGCGGCGCGACGTGATCACCAGGTTCGACATCCGGGCGATGGGGGCGCGCGCGCCGGCCGCCCGGCCGTGGCCGTTGGAGCGATCGAAGGGCTTCACCGGCCTGCGCGAGAGCAGGTACTGCTCGAGCCGGCCGTCGCGGATCAGCACGGTCCGCTGGGCGGGGACCCCCTGCTCGTCGAAGTCGTAGCGGCCGTTGAGCGAGACCCCGCCCGCCTCGCCCAGGGTCGGGTCGTCCACCACGGTGAGGAACTCGGGCAGGACCAGCTGGCCGATCTGGCCCTTGTAGGTGCGCCCCTCCTGGTCGTCGTCCAGTCGCTCGCCCTCGAGCCGGTGCCCCACCGCCTCGTGGAAGAGGACCCCGGTCGCCTCGGGCTCCAGGAGGGCCGGGCCGGTGTAGGGCGCGATCGCCGGCGCCTGGCGGAGGGCGACCAGCTCGCCGATCACCGCCGTGGCCGCCTCGCGGAGCGCGGCCGGGGAGGGGAGGGCGGCCTCCTCCGGGCCGTAGAAGTCCCGGCCGTCCTCGAGCAGCTGGCCGTCGGGGGCGCGGGTGACCGCGTTCAGGTGGACCCCGTAGAGGGTCCGCTCGGTGAGGAGGACCGAGCCCTCGCTGGAGGTGAACCACCGCACCCGCCGCTCCGCGGTGACCTTGAGCTCGGCGTCGAAGATCTCCGGGCTGGCCCGGAACATCCCGGTCACCTCGCGGACGATCCCCTTCCAGCGGTCGGCGTCGAGCGGGAAGGGGCGGGGGGCGTCGACGTGCTGCTGCGGGGGCTCGCGCGAGAAGCTGGGCGCGCGGTCGGGGTCGTCCTGCTTGTAGACCGCCTTCGACTTCTTCTGGAAGTAGGCGGCGAGGGCCTGCTTGTACCTCTCGTCGGTCGCCAGCCAGAGGGCGTTCCGCAGGGCGGCGGGATCGCCGTCCAGGGGCGCGTCCCGGGGGGCGGTCCAGCCCGGGCCGTCTCCCATGCCGCCGATGAGGATCGAGGGCTCGTCCGGCCCCGAGGAGTCGAGGTCGTAGCTGCCCACCCGCAGGTCGACGTAGAGGCTCCGCTCGCGCCGGGAGACGTCGTCGAAGATGGCGCCGTACCGCCCCGCGATCTCCCGGCGGGTCACGTCGGCCACCTGGTAGGAGACGAAGTAGGGGGCCTCGTAGCCCTGGAGCCGCAGCCGCTCCATGGAGCGGGCGAGCTCGGTCCGCATCGCCGCCAGCGTGTCGAGCCGCGGGTCGGGCGCCGCGCCGGCCGCCGCCCGGGCGGGGAGGCCGCTGAGCAGGAGCAGGGCGAGGAGCGGTCGGATGGCGCGCACGGGGACCTCGGGGCAGGGGTACGGGATGTAGCACGCCCTCCCCGCCCGCGCCTTCCTTTGCGCCCGGCGAGGGTCGGCTACAATCACCGACCGTGCGCGCCTTCGGCAAGTACCGGCTGGTCGAGCCCCTCGCCTCCGGCGGGATGGCGGACCTGTGGCGGGCCGAGGTGAGCGGCGCCGAGGGGGTGGTGAAGGAGGTGGCGCTGAAGCTCGTCCGCGGGGAGCACGCCGCCCAGGGCGAGTTCGTCCGGATGTTCATCGAGGAGGCCCGCCTCGCCTCCCGCCTCTCCCACGCCAACGTGGTCCAGGTCTTCGAGTTCGACCAGGTGGACGGCCGCTACTACCTGGCGATGGAGCTGGTGCGCGGCCACCACCTGGGCCGGGTGATGGAGCGCGCCCGGGAGCTCGGGCTGAAGGTGAGCCTGCCCTGCGCCGTGCACGCCTGCGCCGAGGTGGCGAAGGGGCTCGCCTACGCCCACCGGCTGGCGGAGGGTGGCCGCCCGGTGGGGCTCGTCCACCGGGACGTCTCCCCCCACAACGTCCTGGTGTCGTTCGAGGGCGAGGTGAAGCTGGCCGACTTCGGGATCGCCCGCGTCCTGAGCCGCGCGGAGGTCACCGCCCCGGGGACCCTCAAGGGCAAGCTCGCCTACATGGCGCCCGAGCAGGCGCGCGGGGCGCCGGTCGACGCGCGGGCCGACGTCTTCGCGCTCGGGGTGGTGCTCTGGGAGCTCTGCGCCGGCCGCCGCCTCTTCGCCCGCGACGAGGAGGCCGCCACCCTGGCCGCGCTCCTCAACGGCCCGCCGCCGTCGCCGCCCTCCGCCTGGAACGAGGCCGTTCCCCCGGAGCTGGACGCGGCGGTCCTGGGGGCGCTCGAGGCCGACCCGGCCCGGCGCACCCCCAGCGCCGACGCGCTGGGCGCGGCGCTCGGGAGGGTGCTCCTCCGGATCGCCGGCTCGCCCGAGGACTGGGACCTCCGGTCGCTCATGCACCGGCTCTTCCCCGAGGGGGCTTCCCCGGCGGCCGGTCCGCGGCTCGACGCCACTCGCGTCCAGCCCTCGCCCGGGCCGGCACCGGCCGAGGGAGCGGAACCCACCGCCGCCACCCGGACCGCGCGGGCCGCCCGCCCCCACCGCGGGCTCCGGGTGGGCGCGCTGGCGCTCGCCGGGATCCTCGGGCTCGCGGGCGGGTGGCTCGCGGTCCGCGCCTTCGCGCTCCGCCGCCCGGCGGTCCGGCCCGGTCCGGCGCCGGCCGCCCCGGCCGCGGCGCTGCCGGCGTCCACCGCCTCGGCGGTGGTGCCCGCCTCGCTGCCCGCTCCGGCGGCGGAGCCCCCGGCACCAGCGCCCGGACGAGGACCTGGAGCCGAGGCTCCCGGGACGGGGCCGGCGGCCCCAGCCCCGGCCGCCCCCTCCGCCGCCCCCGGCGAGGCCCCCTCCGCGGCGGATCGGGCCCGCGGCGAGGAGGGCAGCCTCGAGATCACCTCGTCGCCCTGGGGCTACGCCTGGGTGGGCGAGCGGAACCTGGGCGAGACGCCGGTGACGGTCCGGCTCCCCGCCGGCCCGCACCGGCTTCGTGTCACTCGCCCCGGGTACCGGGCGCGCGAGGCGGTGGTCGAGGTCCGTCCCGGCGTCCGGGCGAGCTGGCACGCCCGCCTGAGCCGGTAGCCCCGCCGATACCCTGAAGCCCCGGCCGGCCCTCGCCGGCGGCCCCGTCGCGCTCGCCCGCGGCGGCCCCCTCCCGCTCCGCCCGCCCCCGGCGCTCGCACAGGGCCGTTGACGATCCCCACTCAATGGACTAGCTTCGAAATCAAGTTTTCTCATTTTGATGCTTAGAAGAGTCTCTCGAGTGGATCTTCTTCGCGCAGACGAGATCGCCCGCCTGGAGCGGGAACGGGCCGCCGGGATCACCAGCGGTGAGGTGGTGCGGCTGTTCGAGTCGAAGGGGGCGCGGCTCTCCGCGGCCACCTTCCGGAAGTACGTGCAGCTCGGGCTCCTGCCGCGGAGCCGGCGGGTGGGCCGCAAGGGCAAGCACACCGGCTCGACCGGGCTCTACCCGGTGGCAGTGGTCCGGCGGATCGCCCTCATCAAGCGGATGATGGCGGAGGGCTACACGGTCGAGGACATCCGCGGCAGCTTCGTGATCGTGCGGAACCGGCTGGAGGACGTGGAGAAGGGGCTCCAGGAGCTGGTGGAGGAGCTGTCGCGGAAGGCGCGGGCGCACCCGCGCCGGAGGAAGTTCGAGGACGAGCTGGTGAGGGCGGAGCGGGAGCTGCGGAGGGCGCTCGAGCGGATCGAGAGGGTGGGTGGAGCGGTCGCGACCGTGTCGGCGGAGAGCGTCGGCATGGCGTGACCCTGGCGCCGGCCCGGCGCCGCGTGGATGGTCGCCGGCGCCCTCGGGGCGCCGCAGGTGGAGAGGGAGGGCAGGGGATGAGCGAGGCGAAGCGCAGCGAGGAGCCGGAGCAGGAGCGCGACGGCGCGCACGGGCCGGCGGCGGACGGGGCGGACGCCGACGGGCAGCGGGGCAGGCGGCGGTCGAAGACCATGTCCCGCAAGGAGATCGCGCGGGAGCTGCGGCGGCAGCGGGCCTTCGGGCTCGTGGACCCGGAGCTCGACGCGGTGATGCAGGAGATGGAGGCGATGCGGCCGCGCTCCCGCGCGGACTGCGCGAACGGC
>DATKAL010000313.1:0-13200 GCA_035498135.1 Anaeromyxobacter sp. | reverse complement strand
GGGGGCTCCTGCGCGACGGCCTCTTCCTGCAGAACGGGCCGCCGCTGGCGGTGAGCGACGCGCGCTACCTGGTGGCGGTCCTGGCGGGCGCCGGCGTGGGGGCGTTCTTCGCCCGGCATCTGCACCGGCTCCGGCTGGTCTTCGTGCTGGCGGACGCCCTGGCGCTCGGGCTCTACGCGGTGGTCGGGGCGGAGAAGTCCCTGACCGCGGGGCTCCCCATCCTCGCCGCCACCCTGGTCGGGGTGGTGAACGCGGTCGGCGGCGGGCTGTTGCGCGACGTGCTCGTCCGGGAGGAGCCGCTCATCTTCAAGCCGGGGGAGTTCTACGCCGTGGCGGCGCTGGGCGGGGTGGTGGTCTTCCTCGCCCTGGCCACGCAGGCTCACCTCTCCGCACACCGGGCGGCCGCCGCCGGCATCGCGGTCGCCTTCTGCCTGCGGCTCCTCTCGATCCGTCTCGGGTGGCGCACCGGCGCGCTGGCGGGAGACGACGAGCACACCGGTCCATGAACGCGGGACGCGGGAGCCGGCCGGCCTTGTCTTCCATCAAGGCCGGGGCCGTTGCGTTTCCGTACAGTTCGACCCGACTTCTTCTGCCGGATCCCTCTCCAAAGGAGACCGCATGTCGTACGTCCGCAGCTTCGCGCTCGCCGTCCTCGCCTCCTCGCTCCCGTTCGCGGCCCTCGCCGCCGGCGGCCACGACAGCGTGGGCTGCACGGGGTGCCACTCGATCCACACCGCCAAGGGCGAGATCATCTTCGCCGTGGCCGCCAACAAGCAGGTGCTCAACCCGAAGACCAAGACGCCCTACACCGGCACGACCGCCCTCTGCCTGGGCTGCCACGCCGACTCGAAGGAGGGCGGGCAGGGCTACGCGCCCATCTCCGGGCACATGAGCCACCCGTACGGCCTCTCCTCCGTGAACCCCAAGGTCGCCAAGGTGCCGGCCGAGCTGCTCCGCGAGGGCGGCCGCTTCGAGTGCCTCGGGTGCCACGATCCGCACCCCTCGAACCCGTACTACAAGTACCTGCGGGTCGACACCGCGAAGGGCTCGAAGATCGACGCCTTCTGCGCGGTCTGCCACCCGATCAAGGCCGAGGCCGGCGCCGCTGCCAACGCCGTCCTCTTCACCTCGATGGACGAGACCGGCAACCGGACCCTCGCTCCCAAGGCCTCCGGCGGCGGCGCCGCCGAGGCCCCCGCCGCGCCCGCGAAGAAGCAGCAGAAGAAGTAGCTCGCGGCCGACGAAGCGCTCCGGAGGCCCCCGGCCGCGAGGTCGGGGGCCTCTTCCATCTTCGGGAGCGGCTGCGCCGCGACGACGACCCGAGGTCAGTTGACCCAGCGGCCCGAGGCCGGGGCCGGCGTCGGATCGGCCACGCCCATGAGCTCCAGCCCGTGGCGGGTGAGCAGGTACCGCACCGTGCCCTCGCCGCGCTCGGTGTCGAGCCGGGCCTCGAAGGCCGGCCCGCTGATCGCCCCGAGCTGCATGGTCCTGCGCAGGTTCACGATCCGCCCCCTCACCGTCTCCCCGGCGACCGGACCGATCGGCTCGTCCCGCCGGTAGAGCTCGAGCGCCCCCTCGTGCAGGGTGGCGGCCAGGGCGGGCGAGAGCGGCAGGGACGAGAACAGGACCGAGATCAGCGTCCAGCGGGGGGGAGCGGGCTCGGCCATGTCCCGATTGTAGCCCAGCGGCGGGCTCGCTGCCCGCCGCGTGCCCCGCGGAGACGGTACGGGGCACGCCGTGGAGGTCCTCTCCGGCCACGCAGGGACGCGCCGGCGACCTCGCGCGCCCTCCGCCGCCACGGCGCGAGCCCCAGGCGGCGGTGGCGAAGCCGGCCAGGTCGCCACCTGAGCCATGGGGCGCCCCTCGAATCAGGAGGTGCTCCATCCTGAGGCCTCCAGGCACGCCTGCCGGGCCCGGTCGTCGGGTGCCCTGCTCGGCGTTCGCCCTCGCTCGTTGACGGCCGGGGATGGCTTCACGCGCTCTGAAGGCCGCGTTGACAACCGCGGGGCGGGACGCGACCCTCCCCGCCCGTGAACCTCCTCCTCCTCGAGCCGGACGAGCTGGCCGCGGACGGCACGGCGCGCCTCGCCGGCCGGCGCGCCCTCCACGTCCGCGAGGTGCTCCGGGCCGGGCCGGGCGACCGGCTCCAGGTGGGCGTCGTGGGCGGCCGGATGGGCGAGGCCGAGATCCTCCCCGGCCCGGAGGGCGCGCTGGTCCTCGCGCCCCGGCTCGATCGCGAGCCTCCGCCGGCCTCGCCGGTGACGCTCCTCCTCGCCCTCCCCCGGCCCAAGATCCTCCGCCGCGCCCTCCAGGCGGTGACCGCCATGGGCGTGAAGCGGGTCGTCCTCGCCGGGAGCTACCGGGTGGAGCGGAGCTACTTCTCCTCCCCGTTCCTCGCCCCGGCGGCGCTGCGGCGGGAGCTCCTGCTCGGCCTCGAGCAGGGGCGCGACACCGTCCTCCCCGAGGTGCACGTCCGGCGCCTCTTCAAGCCGCTGATCGAGGACGAGCTCGAGGGGTTCTTCCCCGCCCCGACCCGGCTCCTCGCCCACCCGGCCGGCGCCGTCCCGCTCGAGCGGCTCCCCGCCGGCGGGCCGGGCGCCGCGCTCGCCATCGGCCCCGAGGGCGGCTGGACGCCCTACGAGGCCGGAGCGCTCGAGGCGCGCGGGTTCGTTCCCTTCTCGCTCGGGCCCCGGGTCCTGCGGGTGGACGCCGCCGTCCCCTTCGCGGTCGGGCAGGTGGAGCTCTGGCTGCGCGCGCCCGGGCGAGGCTAGCTAGCGACCGGCGACGCCAGCGGCCCGCAGCGCGGGCACCGGCACGCGCTCGGCCCGGGCCCGGGCCTCGGCGATCCGGCCGAGCGCCTCGCCGGCGCGTGCCTCGACGACGATCGAGGCGGCGCCCGCCCCGAGCCGGGCGGCGTCCTCCGGGCCCGCGCCCTCCGCCAGCCCGAGGAAGAAGCCGGCCGAGAAGACGTCCCCGGCCCCGGTCGGATCCACCTCGCGCGTCCGGAAGGCTCCCACGCGCACGGTCCGGCCCCGCAGGATCAGGTCGCAACCGGCCTCGCCGTGGGTGAAGACCACGATGGGCACGGCCGCCACCAGCCGGTCGAGGAGGTCCCCCTGGCCGCGCAGGTCGTCCTCGCCCAGGCAGGCGGCGTGGACCCCGCGCAGCGCCCCGGGCTCCGGCTCCCAGCGCGGCTGGGCCACCCGGCCGTCCGGCTGGACCTCGCGCACCCAGCCCTGCACGCCGATGCCGACGAACCGCGCCCGCGTGCTCCGCACCCAGGCGGCCAGGTCGACCTCCCCGAGCACCGGGGCGAGGTGCAGCACGTCCGCCTCGTGCCAGGCCGGCGGGATCGCCCCCGGGGCGAGCGGCGGGGCGGCCGCCTCCACGCGCTGCGTCCGCACGCCGTCCGGGCCGTACGCGTTCACGAAGGTGGTGGTGCGCGGGGCCGGCGCGATCGAGACCTCCGCCCCCGCCAGCGCCTGCCCGGGGAAGCCATCCGAGGCGGCGGTCGCCGCCCGGACCCGCGCCCCCAGGCCGAGGTAGGTGCGGGCGGCGTAGGTGACGGTGCCGCCCGGCTCCAGGAGGTCGCCGTAGCGGTCGAGGGTGACGTGCCCGGCCAGGAGCACGAGGGGGGGGCGGCGGATCAGGCGCTGGTGCACGGCGCTCCCGGGTTTATCACGGCCGGGCGCGCCTGCCCCGGAAACCGGCCGCGACCGAGTCCCACCCTCGATCGGCCCGCCCCCGGGGGGAAGGGCGGCAGGCGAGCCTCCGGCGGGGTATCCTGGGCCGCTCCCTCTCCTTCCGCGAGGTCCCCGCATGTCCGCCCCCGCCGTCCCCGAGTTGGCGCCCCCCACCCGCCTCCTGCTCGGCCCCGGTCCGAGCATGGTCCACCCGCGCGTGCTGAGGGCCATGTCGACGCCGCTGCTCGGCCACCTCGATCCGAAGTTCCTCGAGATCATGAACGAGGTCCAGGCACAGCTCCGGGCGGTGTTCCGCACCGAGAACCCGTTCACCATCGCGGTCTCCGGCACCGGATCGGCGGGGATGGAGGCCGCGCTCGTGAACCTGCTCGAGCCCGGCGACACCGCGGTGGTGGTGGCCGCCGGCGCCTTCGGCAACCGGATGTGCGACATCGTCGGCCGCTGCGGCGCCCGGCTGGTGAAGATCGAGATCCCCTGGGGCGAGGTCTGCGACCCGGGCCGGATCGAGGAGGTCCTGAAGCGGGAGGGCCAGGTGAAGGTGGTGGCCCTGGTCCACGCCGAGACCTCCACCGGCGCCTGGCAGCCGATCGACGGCCTCGGCAAGCTCGTCCACGCCCGCGGCGGCCTGCTGGTCGTGGACACCGTCACCTCCCTCGGCGGCGTACCGGTCGAGGTGGACGCCTGGGAGATCGACGCCTGCTACTCGGGCACGCAGAAGTGCCTCTCCTGCCCGCCCGGGCTGGCCCCGCTCACCCTCTCGCCGCGCGCCCTCGAGGCGGTCAAGGCGAGGAAGACCAAGGTGCAGAGCTGGTACCTCGACGCCGGGATGGTGGCGGACTACTGGGCCGAGGGGAAGCGCGTGTATCACCACACCGCCCCCATCTCCATGGTCTACGCGCTGCGCGAGTCGCTCCGCCTGGTGCTGGAGGAGGGGCTCGAGCCGCGCTACGCGCGCCACCGCCGCCACTCCGCCGCGCTGATGGCCGGCCTGGCGGCGCTCGGCAGCTCCCCGCAGGCCCAGGAAGGGCACCGGCTCCCGACCCTCAACTGCGTGAAGGCGCCGGCCGGCGCCGACGAGGGAGCGGTCCGCAAGAGCCTCCTCGCCGACCACTCCATCGAGATCGGCGGGGGCCTCGGACCGCTCGCCGGCAAGGTCTGGCGGATCGGGCTCATGGGCGAGTCGGCCCGGCAGGAGAACGTCCTCGCGGTGCTGGCCGCGATCGAGCAGGCGCTCGCGAAGCAGGGGAAGGGCGCCCGGCCGGGCGCGGCCGTCTCCGCCGCCCTGGAGGCGTACGCGCGGGGCTGAGGGGTCAGCTCAGGCCCAGGCCGACGCCCGGCGCGGGCGTCGGCCCCCCAGGCCCGCCGAGCGCGTGCCGGACGCCGTCGAGCAGCAGATCCTCGCGGAGCGGCTTCTGGATCGCCCCCTGCGCCCCGGCGGCGAGCATCTCCGCCTCCGCCGCGGGGAGGCCGGTGAGGGCGAGCACCGGGAGGGCGCGCAGCCTCGCGTCCGCCGAGCGGCGCAGGGTCCGGATCAGCTCCGAGCCGCTCATGCCCGGCATGACCTGATCGATCACGCACAGGTCGGGGGGATGGAACCTCAGCACCTCGAGGGCGGCCTCGGCAGACTCGGCGGTGCTCACGACGTAGCCCGCCGACTCGAGCGCGTGGGCGAGGAGCTTCCGGAGGACGTCGTTGTCGTCGACGACCAGGATCCGAAGCTCGGGACCGGAGAAGTCCATCGGTGTCCTACATTAGGGAGACCGGCCTGCCAGGCGGTATCCCCTGCCTAGGCGACGGGACAGGAATGCCCCCGCAGTTCCCGGTGCTTGACGCCTCACCCGGCTTCGGGTGAGACCCGTTCTCCCGGCCGGCGGGGCGAGCTCAGGAGGCCTTGCGGGCGATCCAGCGGCCGACCGCGACCCCCAGCCGGCGGCGCGGCGCGGCCTCGGGGAAGGGCGCCTCGACGGCGGGGAGCCCGGTCCCGACGGCGCAGGTGCGGCCGCCGCCGTCCACGATCGCGAGGTAGACCTGGGCCTTGCGGAGGTAGACCCCCTCGCGCACCACCGGCGCGCCCAGGCCGGCCGCGGCGGCGAGCCGCTCCACCGCCTGCCTCCGCTCCTCCGCAGGCGGCACCCCGGGCATGCTGGTGGTGAGCGAGACCGGCTGGCGCTGGGTGATCCAGGCGACCCCGTCCAGCTCGGCCTGGAGGTCGGCGAGCCCCATCCCCGCCGCGGGCAGGACCTGGAGCGCCAGGCCGTCGAGGACGAACTTCCGCTCGCCGTCGTCGAAGGCCAGCACGCGGACCGGGCCGACGGCGCCGCGGGCCGTGCCCACCTCGGCCAGGGCGAACGGCCAGGAGTCGGTGGCCCGCGTCCCCTCCCTCTCCCCGCGCAGCTCCTGCAGGAGGTAGGCGTTGATCTCGCGGAGCGAACGGCCCATCCGGGAAAGACGATCGGCCAGCGCCCCGCGCCTGTCAACCGCGTCCAGCGACCGGCGCGTAGAACGAGACGCCGCGCACGTTCGCGTTGATCTTGAGGGGGTGCTGGAGCGGCGGGAGGGCGCGCTGCTCGCAGTCCATCCGCTCGCAAAGCCGGCAGGTGACGCCCACCGGCACCACCGCCTCCCGGGACTCGAGGTTCACGCCGTCGGCGTACACCAGCTCCCGGGCCCGCGACGCCTCGCACCCGAGCGCCACGGCCAGCACCGACCGCGGGGCGTGGTAGCCGCCCCCGTCGCGGCTCACCGTGCAGGCCACCCAGAAGTAGGTGGCGTCGTCCGGCAGCTGGGAGAGCTGGGTGCGGATCATCCCCGGGGTGGTGAAGGCCTCGAAGACGTTCCAGCGCGGGCAGGCGCCGGAGAAGCGGGCGAAGCGCAGGCCCGAGGCGCTGAAGCGCTTCGAGATGTTCCCGGCGATGTCCACCCGGACCATGTGGAAGGGGATCCCCGCCTCCCCGGAGCGCCGGAGGGTGGTGAGGCGGTGGCAGACCTGCTCGAAGCTGGAGCGGAAGCGGTGGCCGAGGAGCTCGAGGTCGTAGCGCTCCTGCCCGGCCGCCTCGAGGAACGGGCGATAGGGCATGAGCACCGCCCCGGCGAAGTAGTTGGCGAGCGCCACCCGGGCCAGGGCGCGGGACGAGTCGCTGGTGAGGTGCGGGTCGTCGGACAGCCGGTCCAGCGTCGCCCCCTGGGTGAGGAGGCCCACCTGGTGGGCGAGCTGGAAGTTCCGGCTCCCGCGCCGGAGCACCTCGGAGAGGGTGAGGACCTTCTCCTCCGGCCGGTAGCGGCGCACCGCCCCGTCCATCTCCGCCGGCCGGGCGATCCGCACCGTCACCCCGAGCTCCCGGAGGAAGGCCACCAGGCCGCCGTAGAGGTCGTCGCGGTCGAGCCGCGCCTCGCGCCCGAGCGCCTCCGCCCCCTCCTCCAGCGCCGGGAAGTGGTTCATGTGGCGCTGGACGAGGTCCGAGACCTCCTCGGTGGGCAGGTGCGAGCTGTCGACCCCCTCGAGGTCGCCGTCCGAGATGGTGGCGGCGAGCGTGTCCGACGCCTCGCGGGCGGCGCGGTAGGCCTGGTAGAGGGTGAGGACGGCGCGGGCGGCGGCGGGCGAGGTGGCGGCCAGGTCGCGGACCTCGGGCGTCGAGACGTCGTGCCCCTCGAAGAGCGGATCGCCGAAGACCTCCATCAGGTCGGCGACCGTCCGGGCGTGCCCCTCCTGCGAGAGCGACTTGAGGTCGAGGTCGAGGACCGCCGCGACCTTGATGAGGAGGGCGGCGGAGAGGCCGCGCCGACCGTGCTCGATGAGGTTCAGGTAGCTCGCGGAGATCCCGAGCCGCTCGGCCAGCTGGACCTGGGTGAGGTTCCGCTGGCGGCGGAGGAGCCGGACCTTCGAGCCGAGATGGGGCGCGTCCTGCATGGCGTCCTCCTGGGCCGGGCACGCCGCCCGGCGCACGTGCTGGGCAGATCGGGTGAACGCGGGCGGGGCCTCACCGCCTCCCTCGTCGACGGCCGCGCCCTGAACCTGTGGACGCGCCGCGACATTTTCAAGCTTTGCAGCTTTACAGCCGTTCATTGACAGTGGTGCACACGGTTAACTACCTAGAACTGCTGGTGGTATTGCATTTGATCAAAATCAAGACAAGATTTCAGGCGAACTCACGGAGGACTTACATGCCCCAGACCGAGCCTCGCCTTCCGCAGCTTCCCCACGGGTTGGAGCTCCGCGGCCCCCTGCCGCCCGGCCACGAGAAGGTCCTCGGCCCCGAGGCCCTGGCCTTCGTCGCCGACCTGGTGCGCCGCTTCCGGCCCCGGGTGGAGCAGCTGCTGGAGCGCCGGCGCGAGCGGCAGCGCCGCCTCGACGCCGGCGAGCGGCCCGCCTTCCTCTCCGAGACCGAGGAGATCCGTGCCTCGACCTGGACCGTGGCGCCCATCCCGCCCGACCTGCTCGACCGGCGGGTGGAGATCACCGGCCCCGTCGACCGGAAGATGATCATCAACGCGCTCAACTCGGGCGCCAGCGTCTTCATGGCCGACTTCGAGGACTCGGCCTCGCCCACCTGGCGGAACGTGGTCGAGGGGCAGATGAACCTGAAGGACGCGGTCGCCGGGACCATCGAGCACGTCGCGCCCGAGACGGGCAAGGTCTACCGCCTCCGCGATCGGACCGCCGTCCTGATGGTGCGCCCGCGCGGCCTCCACCTCCTCGAGGGCCACGCGCTGGTGGACGGGCGCCCGGCCACCGCCGCGCTCTGGGACTTCGGCCTCTGCTTCTGGAACAACGCCCGCGCCCTCCTCGCCCGCGGGACCGGCCCCTACTTCTACCTGCCCAAGCTCGAGGGCCACCTCGAGGCGCGGCTCTGGAACGAGGTCTTCGTCCGCGCCCAGGAGGCGCTCGGGATCCCCCGCGGCACCATCCGCGCCACCTGCCTGATCGAGACCCTCCCGGCCGCCTTCGAGATGGACGAGATCCTCTGGGAGCTGCGCGAGCACTCCGCCGGCCTCAACTGCGGGCGCTGGGACTACATCTTCTCCTGGGTGAAGCGCTTCCACGCCGACCCGCGCATGGTCCTGCCCGACCGCTCCCAGGTCACCATGGACAAGGGCTTCCTCCGGGCCTACGTGCAGCTCCTCATCCAGACCTGCCACCGGCGCGAGGCCCACGCCATGGGCGGGATGGCGGCCCAGATCCCGATCAAGGACGACCCGGAGGCGAACGAGGCCGCCCTGGCCAAGGTCCGCGCCGACAAGCTCCGCGAGGTGACCGACGGGCACGACGGGACCTGGGTGGCCCACCCCGGGCTCGTGCCCATCGCCCGGGCGATCTTCGACCAGCACATGCGGACGCCCAACCAGCTCCAGAAGAAGCGGGAGGACGTCCGGGTCGGCCCCCGCGACCTGCTCCGGCCGGTGGAGGGGGCGCGCACCGAGGCCGGGCTGCGCCACACCATCCGGGTCTCGGTCCAGTACCTCGAGTCCTGGCTGCGCGGCTCGGGCTGCGTCCCGCTCTACCACCTGATGGAGGACGCGGCCACCGCCGAGATCTCGCGCGCCCTCGCCTGGCAGTGGATCCACCACGGCGTGCTCCTCGACGACGGGAAGCCGCTCACGGTGGAGCGCTTCCGCACGGTCCTGGCCGAGGAGATGGACCGGATCCGGCTCGAGGTCGGCGACCGCCGCTTCGAGGGCGGGCGGTTCGAGGAGGCGCGCGCCCTCTTCGAGCGGATGAGCACGCAGGCCGAGTTCCAGGAGTTCCTCACCCTGCCCGCCTACGAGCTGCTCGAGGCCACCCCCGAGGAGCGGGCCCGGATCCTGGCCGGCGGTCCGCCGGCCGCGAGCGACTCCCCCGCCCCCGCCCACCCCGACCCGCGCCGCTGGGAGGGCGTGGTCCGGCGCTACGGGCGGGCCGAGGTGGAGAAGCTCCGCGGCTCGGTCCGGATCGAGCACACCCTGGCGCGGATGGGCGCCCACCGCCTCTGGGAGCTGCTCCACTCGGAGCAGTACGTCAACGCCCTCGGCGCCCTCACCGGGAACCAGGCGGTCCAGATGGTGCGGGCCGGCCTCAAGGCCATCTACCTCTCCGGCTGGCAGGTGGCGGCGGACGCGAACCTGGCCGGCCAGACCTACCCGGACCAGAGCCTCTACCCCGCCAACTCCGTCCCCGAGGTGGTCCGGCGCCTGAACCGGGCCCTGCAGCGGGCCGACGAGATCGAGCACGCCGAGGGGAAGGGCGGCACCTACTGGTTCGCCCCCATCGTGGCCGACGCCGAGGCCGGGTTCGGCGGCCCGCTCAACGCCTTCGAGCTGATGAAGGCGATGATCGAGGCGGGCGCGGCCGGGGTCCACTTCGAGGACCAGGTGGCGAGCGAGAAGAAGTGCGGCCACCTGGGGGGCAAGGTGCTGGTCCCGACCTCCACCTTCGTCCGCACCCTGACCGCGGCCCGGCTGGCGGCGGACGTGATGGACGTCCCCACCCTGCTCGTGGCCCGCACCGACGCCGAGAGCGCCAAGCTCCTCATGAGCGACGTCGACCCCGCCGACGCCCCCTTCGTGGTGAAGGGAGAGCGGACCGCGGAGGGCTTCTACCGGCTGCGCGGCGGCATCGAGGCGGCCATCGCCCGCGGCCTGGCCTACGCCCCCTACGCGGACGCGATCTGGTGCGAGACCGGGACGCCCGACCTCCACGAGGCCCGCCGCTTCGCCGAGGGGATCCACGCCAAGTTCCCCGGCAAGCTCCTCGCCTACAACTGCTCCCCCTCGTTCAACTGGAAGGCGCACCTCGACGACGCCACCATCGCCCGCTTCCAGCGGGAGCTCGGGGCGATGGGCTACCGGTTCCAGTTCGTCACCCTGGCCGGGTTCCACTCCCTGAACCACGGCATGTTCCACCTCGCCCGCGGTTACCGCGACCGCGGGATGGCGGCCTACACCGAGCTGCAGGAGGCCGAGCTCGCCTCCGAGAAGCACGGCTACACCGCCACCCGGCACCAGCGCGAGGTCGGCACCGGCTACTTCGACGCGGTGGCCACCGCCGTCTCGGGTGGGAGCGCCTCCACCCTCGCGCTGGAAGGCTCGACCGAGCAGGCCCAGTTCCAGGGCCCGGCGCCGGCCGCCCGGCCCACCCACGGCGCCGAGCAGATCCGCCGGGCGCTGGAGGAGGACCACGACCGCCTGAACGCGCTGATGGGGCGGACCGAGCAGGCCGCCGACGCCGCCGCGCTCACCTCGGCCCTCGAGGAGCTGGCCCAGACGCTCCAGGAGCACTTCGCCCACGAGGAGCACGCCAAGGGGTTCTACGGCCTGCTCTCGGCGCGCGACGCGGCGCTGCGGGGCAAGCTCGCGGCGATGGTGGACGAGCACCAGGAGATCCTGCGGCGGCTGTCGGCCCTGCTCGAGAAGGCCAAGTCCCCGCAGGGCCACACCGCCGCGGACCTCTCCCAGCTCGCGAGCGAGGTGACCCGACGGATCGCGGACCACGAGGCCCGGGAGGCGGGGCTCGTGACGACCCTGGCCTAGGGGGTGGCGGGGGGCCGGGAGCCGGGCCCGCGGGCAACGGGCCCGGCTCTCGCCCGGGACGCCGCGCTCGGCCCCGGCCCGTGTTATCCGTCGGTGGGTGATGCGCGACCGTCGCTCCGGCATCCTCTGCCACCCCACCTCCCTCCCCGGGCCCCACGGCGCCGGGGACCTGGGGGGCGCTGCCCACCGCTTCGCCGGCTGGCTCGCCGACGCGGGCCAGCGGCTCTGGCAGGTGCTCCCGCTCGGCCCGACCGGCTTCGGCGACTCCCCCTACCAGGCCCTGTCGTCCCTCGCCGGGAACCCCCTCCTGGTGTCGATCGAGGTCCTCCGGAACGAGGGCTGGCTCGAGGCCGCCGACCTGGCCGGGGCGCGCGCCGGGGACCCGGGCCAGGCCGACCTGGAGGTGACCCTGGCCTGGAAGCGGGAGCGGATCGCCCGGGCGGCCCGGGCCTTCGCCCGCTCCGCCGGCCCCGACGCGTCGGCCGAGCTCGAGGACTTCCGCGCCCGGGAGGCGGGCTGGCTCGAGGACTGGGCCCTGTTCGCCGTCCTCAAGGCCTCCCACGGCGGGCTCCCCTGGACCCGCTGGCCCCGGCCGCTGGCCCGGCGCGACCCGGCCGCGCTCGACGCCGCCCGGGCCCGGCACGCCGAGGCGATCTCCGCCGAGGTCTTCGCCCAGTGGGCCTTCCACCGCCAGTGGGAGGCGCTCCGGGACCGCTGCCGCGCGCTGGGGATCACGCTCCTCGGCGACCTGCCCCTGTACGTGGCCCACGACTCGGCCGAGGTCTGGGCGCGCCCGGGCCTGTTCCGGCTCGACGCGGCCGGGGAGCCGACCGTGGTGGCGGGCGTCCCGCCCGACTACTTCAGCGCCACCGGCCAGCGCTGGGGGAACCCGCTCTACGACTGGGAGGCGATCGGGCGGGAGGGCTACGCGTTCTGGATCGAGCGGGTGAAGGGGACCCTGGCGCTGGTCGACCGGGTCCGGCTCGACCACTTCCGCGGCCTGGAGGCCTACTGGGAGGTCCCGGCCGCCTCCCCGACCGCCGCGGCCGGCCGCTGGGTGCGCGGTCCGGGGGCGGACCTGCTCGGGGCGCTGGAGCGGGCGCTCGGCCCCCTCCCGCTCGTGGCCGAGAACCTGG
Source organism: Anaeromyxobacter sp. (assembly GCA_035498135.1). Taxonomy (GTDB): domain Bacteria; phylum Myxococcota; class Myxococcia; order Myxococcales; family Anaeromyxobacteraceae; genus Anaeromyxobacter. The sequence continues at coordinate 857 of DATKAL010000313.1, read as the reverse complement.
GGGTGATCACCCCCGAGGTGGAGGCGCTCCGCCACCGCTTCCGGCTCCCGGGGATGGCGATCCTCCAGTTCGCCTTCGGCAACGATCCCCAGGGGTCGAGCTTCCTGCCCCACGCCCACGAGCCGGAGCTGGTCGTCTACACCGGCACGCACGACAACGACACGGTGCGCGGCTGGTGGGAGGGCGGCGCCGGGGACAGCGTCCGCACGGCGGCCGACGTGGCGCGGGAGAAGGCCTTCGCCCTCGAGTACCTGGGCGCCGATGGGCGGGACATGCCCTGGACGCTCATCCGGACCGCCCTCGCCTCGGTGGCGGACACGGCGGTGATCCCGCTCCAGGACGTGCTCGGGCTGGGGAGCGAGGCCCGGATGAACCGGCCCTCCACGCTCGGCGGGAACTGGCGCTGGCGGGTGCGCGAGGAGGCGCTCACGGCCGCCCTGGCCGCCCGGCTCGGGCGGCTGGCGGCCATCTACGGGCGCCAGGGCGCTTGAGCCGGGCCCGGGAGGCGCTCCTCCCGCCGTCCCGTTCGGGTGCCCGACTTCACGGCGAGGCGCGGGGTTGGCAGCCTGGGTTACGGGATGTTCCCACCCCGTCGAAGGAGGCCTCCATGGCGTCGATCCACAAGCACGTCACGCGGGAGATGGTGATCCTCGACGCGACCTCGCCCATCCGCGAGGCGGCGCGGCTCATGGCGGACCGCAAGATCGGGTCGGTGGCGGTCCGCGAGGCGGGGCGCATCACGGGGCTCGTGACCGAGCGCGACCTGGTGCTCACCGTGCTCGCCCGCGGCGGCGACGCCGGGCAGCCCATCCGCGAGGCGATGCGCCCGGGGATGCCGCGGGTGGCCGCCGACGCGA
>DATKAL010000312.1:0-2431 GCA_035498135.1 Anaeromyxobacter sp. | reverse complement strand
ACCTCCGGGGGGCCGTGGCGCGCCGCGAACCGGTCCGCGGCCACCCGATGGGCCGCCAGCACCGCGGGGAGCGGGGCGTCGGGGATGCCGCCGGCCTGGACGTCGGGCGTACCCACCGCCGGCCGCCGGAAGCTGGCGGTGAGCACCGCGCCCCCGCGGGCGAAGGGGGTGAAGAACACCACGCCCGCCCTCGCCGCCGGCTCGCGGACCACGTCCGCGTAGACGCCCAGCTCCGGGTTCGCGTAGACGTCGTCGACCTCGGACAGCGCGCCGAGGGCGGCGCGGCGGCGCTGGGCACCGAGCGGCGCGAAGCCCAGCTCCTCCAGGGCGGCCCCGAGGCGGAGCCGCAGCGCGGTGCCGGGCTGGGCCCCCGGCTCGCCCGAGACCCGCACCCTCGGCGCCAGGAACAGTAGGGCCCCGCGCCCGTACCGGGCACACTGGGCGGCAGCGAACACGGCGACCAGCAGGTGGAGGGTTCGCACCCCCCCAGGCTACCTGCTCGCGGCCGCGAGCGCAGCCTCGTAGTCCGGCTCCTGGGCGATCTCCGGCACCAGCTGCGCGTGAACCACCTTGTCGTTCGGGTCGAGCACCAGGACGGCCCGGGCGGTGATGCCCTGGAGGGGACCGTCGGTGATCAGCACGCCGTAGCTCTTGGCGAAGTCGCGGGAGCGCATGAGCGAGAGGGGGACCACGTTCTTCAGCCCCTCGGTGGAGCAGAACCGCTTCGCGGCGAAGGGCAGGTCGGCGGAGACGACCAGGACCACGGTGCCGGGGAGCGCGCCCGCCCGCTCGTTGAACTTGCGCGTGGAGGTGGCGCACACCGGGGTGTCGAGGCTGGGGACGATGTTCAGGATCTTCTTCTTGCCCTTGTAGGTCGCGAGCGACACGTCGTGGAGGTCGCCGTCCACCAGCTTGAAGTCGGGGGCCTGGGATCCGACCGGCGGCAGCTCGGCGATGGTGTGGCAGGGGATACCCTTGAGCGTGATGTTCGCCATGATTCTCTCCTCGTGTGGGTGAAAGGCTCCGCGCACCGTCACCTGGGGACCGGCCCCGACGGGTCCGGGGCGCGGGGGATCGGGGCAGGTCACGTGTGGCGGCGGCCGCGATGGTCGGCCGGGATACCTAGCGGGCAGCCGGGCCCCTGGGGCGTCCCATGTAGGACCCCTCGCTCGCGGGCGCCGACCCGGGCCACCCCGACCCGGCCGCCGGGACCCTCCCGGTCGAGCGCCGGGCGCCGCACGACCCGGGCCGCCCTGTGGGGCGGTGTCCCCGGGGCGGCCGTATTCACCTACCGTGACCAACGGCGCGGGGCCGTGCTACCCTCGAAGTCGGTCGATGCCCGTGGCGAGCCCGGTGCCATCCGCTTCCTCGTCTCCCTCCGCGACGCTCGGCGTGCTCTTCGGCGCCGCCAGCGACGCCGACCCCTCGTCCTCGCCCGCGCGGTCCGGCGGCGGGGCCGACGGAGCCGTCCCGGAGGATCGCGTCTCGATCGGCGAGGCGGGAGCTGGCGGCCCCGATCCGGGCGGGAACGGGACGAGTCGCCTCGACGCGCAGGACCGGGCGCTCCTGCGCGAGCTGCAGTCGTCCGACGCCCGCGTCCGCGCCCACGAGGCGGCCCATCAGGCGGCCGGCGGGGGCCTCACCGGCGGCGCCTCGTTCACCTACCGTCAAGGGCCCGATGGGCGCCAGTACGCCGTGGGCGGGGAGGTGCCGATCCGCATGGGCGGCGACGGGGACAGCCCGGACCAGCAGATCGAGCTCGCCCGGCGGATCCGCGCCGCCGCGCTCGCCCCGGCCGACCCCTCGGCCCAGGACCTGGCGGTGGCCGCGGCGGCCACGCAGATGGAGGCCATGGCGCGCGCGCGGAAGGCCCAGCTCGCCGCCCAGGCGTACCGGGCAGGCGCTTCCGGCGCGGGGGCCGGGGCACCGATCGCCACGGGGTGACGCCCTGCGGACCGGCGAGGGGCGCCGCGCTACCGGCCCAGCGCTCCCGCCAGCCAGGGGAAGCTCTCGGCCAGCGCCGGCGCCGCGCGCCGCAGCGCCCCCAGCACGGCCGGCGCGCCCGCGGCCCGCACCGCCGCGACCACCTGGCGCAGCGCCCGGTCCGCCTCCTCCGGCGTCAGGTCGATCTCCACCTCGACCTCGCGCCCCTCGACGAGATCGCAGCAGACGGCCACCAGGCCGGCTTCCGGCTGCTCGGCGGCGAGCCGCGCCGCCAGCCTCCGCGCCGCGCCCACCTCCCCGGCGGCGAGGAGCGCTCGGGCAAGCGGCGGCGCAGCCGGCCCCGCCGGAGGCTCGCCGGCCGCCCGCGCCAGCGCCGTCACCGCCAGCCCGGCGTCGCCGGCCAGGAGCGCGCTCTCCCCCACCGCCTGGTGCAGCTCGGGCGCGTCGCCGTGGGAGGCCGCGTGGGCCGCGGCGAAGGCCAGCACCG
>DATKAL010000311.1:0-2983 GCA_035498135.1 Anaeromyxobacter sp. | reverse complement strand
AGCTGCGCTTCACCGAGGTCGAGGGGCCGCGGTGAAGGAGGAGCAGAAGAAGAAGGTCGAGGAGCAGTTCGGCCAGACCCCCAACGGCCGGAAGTTCTTCGCCGCCGCGCTCACCGAGATCCAGGGGGGGCGCTGGGAGGCGGCGGAGCGGGCCCTGAAGAGCGCGCTGATGTACGAGCCGGGCAACGCCAAGTTCAAGGAGCAGCTGGCGGCGGTCCAGACCGAGGCGGAGAAGGTTCGCCCCAAGGGCGACTACCGGATCAAGTAGCGGCGTGGCCCTCGATCTCATCGTCCTCGCGGTGCTGGCGCTCACCGCCCTCTTCGGCGCCATGGGCGGCGCGCTCCGCCAGGTGGTGCAGCTCGCCGCCGCGGTGCTGGGGTGGCTGGCGGCCCGGCACCTCGCCGCCCCGGTGGCCGCCGGCCTGGCGCGCTCGGTGGCGCCCCTGCTCGCCCGCGCCGCCGCCTCCGCCCTGCTCTTCCTCGGGGTGGCGGCCCTCGCCTCGCTCCTCGGCGGGGCGCTCCTGCGCGGGAGCGGCCTGGCGGCGGCGGTGCGCGGCCCGACCGACCGCGGGCTGGGCGCCCTCCTCGCCGGGGCGAAGGGGGCGCTGGCCTCGTGGGTGCTGCTCTCCGCCCTGGTCCTGGCGGGCGGGACCTTCCCGGGCGGCCTGGCCATCGACCTGCGCGGCAGCGAGCTGGCGGCGCTGGCCCGGGAGCACAACCTGCTCCTCCGCCTCGACCCGGCGGCCGCCCGGGGGCTGGAGCGGGTCCTGCGGGCCGCCCGCGACGCCGGGCGGCGGGGAGGGGACGCCGAGGCCCGCGCCCTGCTCGCCGACCCCCGCGTCCGGGCGCTGGTGGAGGGCGAGGGGGAGATCGACACCGCCGAGGCGGCCCGGCTGCTGGAGGACCCGGCGGTGCGCGCCCTGGTGGAGCGGAACGAGAAGCTCGAGGCGATCGGGCGCTAGAGAGGCGATCGGCCAGCTGGGCGTGAACGGTTCCGCCCGTCCGATCCGGTGACGGTTCCGCCCGGGTGATTGGACCCCTGTCGTCCGTCCTCGCCGGCGGGCGGTGATTTGGCCAGGAGCGGAACGAGGCGGCGTCGCCGGATGGGGATAGGCCCGCGTGAGCGAGCGGAGGCTCTCTAGCCGGCCTTGAGCATCCACCCGATCAGCTTGTAGAGGAGCCGGGCCCCGACGTTGCCGTCCCACTCCCCGCCGTCGGGGCCGGGGGCCACCTCGACCAGGTCGAAGCCCACGATCCGCCGGCCGCTCCCCACCACCGCGCCGAGCAGGTAGGTGGCCTCGTGGAAGGAGAGGCCGCCCGGCACCGGCGTGCCGGTGTGGGGGCAGAGGGTGGGATCGAGTCCGTCCACGTCGAAGGTGACGTAGACGTCGCGGGGCAGCGGGTCGAGGATCCGGCGGACCTGCGCCGTCCAGGGGCTCCCCTCGAGGCGGGCCCGGGCCAGGGCGGGGTCGGCGTGCTGGACGATCCGGCCGCCGGAGGCCTCCGCGTAGTCGGCCTCCTCCTCGGACAGGTCGCGCAGCCCCACCTGCACGATCCGGGAGATCTCGGGGAGCCGCTCGGCCACGTTCCGGAGGACGGAGGCGTGGCTGTAGGTGAAGCCCTCGAAGGCGGGCCGCAGGTCGGCGTGCGCGTCGAGGTGGAGCAGGCCCAGGCCGGGGCGGCGGCGGGCCTGGGCGGCGATCGCCCCCAGGGCGACGGAGTGATCGCCGCCCACGACCCCCACCCGCTTCCCGCGCTCGAGCAGGCCCGCCACCCGCTCCTCCACCCAGGCGTTGACCCGCTCGCAGGCGCGGTCCACCTCGGCGGCGGCCCGCTCCAGGTCGGCGCGCCCCGGGATCACCCCGCCGGCGGCGATCACCGGAGCGGCGAGCGCCCGCGCCTCGCGGCCGATCCGGGCGATCTCGTCCGGGGGGGCGATCAGGTGGATCCCGGCCTGGTACGGGCGCCCGGTCTCGACGTCGTAGAGGTCGACCTGCCGGCTGGCGGCAAGGATCGCCTCCGGCCCGCGCGCCGTCCCGCCGCCATAGGAGGTGGTGGCCTCGAAGGGGACCGGGACGAGCACCACCCGCGCCTCCGCCTCGGAGTGGGGCAGGCCGAAGATGCCCGAGCCGGGCGGGGCGGCGGCGGCGGGATCGAAGGTCATGGCGGGGATCCTAACCCGCCCCGGCCCCGGAGCGGCCGGCTACCGGCGCGGGGAGGACCGGCCCCTGCGGGCGCCCTTGGCCTTCCCGGCGGTCCGCATCTCCAGGAGGGCGTCCGAGCCCGGGTGCCGGCGGGCGTGGGCCCGCTGGAGCGCGGCGTAGAGCGCGGGGAGGCGGCGGAAGAGCCGCTTCGGCTTGCGCCGGCGCCGGGTGGAGAGGGCGTAGGCGAAGACGATGGGGGCGGCGATGGTGCTGTCGGCGTACACCACCACGTGGTTCTTCAGCATGTCGGCCTGGACCTTGCCCCAGCTGATCGCCTCCGAGGGCGTGGCGCCGGAGAGGCCGCCCCACTGCGGCGAGTCGGTGGAGACCTGGAGCACGTACTCGTGCCCGCCCCGGTTCAGGTCGAGGATCTGCCAGAGGGTCGGCTGCGTCTGGAGGTAGAAGTTCTTGGGGGAGCCGCCCCCCAGGATCACCACCCCGTTCACCTCGGCGTCGTAGACCACCGCGGTGGACTCGAGCACGTCCAGGTCGGGGTCGATGGTGGTCGCCCCGCCGCGCAGCTTCATGGCGGCGACGTTCATCCCGATGGAGGAGTCGCCCGGGGAGGAGGTGAAGATCGGCACGTCGTAGCGGGCCGCGGTGGCCACCCAGCTCTTCCCGGGGAGCGGGGCCTGCTGGTTCACCAGCTGGCCGAGGTAGTGGTGCAGGCGCGGCGTGGAGATCGGGCCGCGCAGCGCCCTGGGGGCCTTCTCCAGGGCCTCGCGCACGAAGGCGTCGGTGTCGAGGAGCGACTCCTCGGTGATGAAGACGTCGTAGAT
>DATKAL010000310.1:0-14713 GCA_035498135.1 Anaeromyxobacter sp. | reverse complement strand
CGCGTCGTAGCGGCCGCCCTGGGCGACCGCGCTGCCGGCGCCGGGCGCGTACCCGGCGAAGGTGATCCCGGTGTAGTAGCCGAGCCCGCGCGTCTCCCCCAGGTCGACCGCCGCCGTCCGCACGCCCCGGCGGCGCGCGATCCGGAGGGCCGCCTCCACCTCCTCGAGCGGGCCCCGGGCTCCCGGGACGGCCCGGGCCAGCGCCCGGGCGCGGGCCAAGGCGCCGTCGCCGTAGAGTCCGGCCAGCGCCGGGAGCGCCTCCCGGGCGGCCGCCGGCCCCTTCCCCCGCCGGCCGAGCTCGGCCAGCGCCGCCCCGTCCTTGCGGGCGAGGGCGTCCCAGGCTCCGCCGCGGGCGCGCTCCGGGATCCGGGCGGCGGCCAGGATCGCCTCGGCGAACCGCGCGTGGCCGACCTCCACCACCGCGCCGCGGAGCCCGACCCGGTCGAGGGACCGGGAGAGGATCACGAGCATCTCCGCGTCGGCGGCCGGCCCGCCGGCCCCGAGCAGCTCGACGCCGGCCTGGTAGACCTCCCGCGGCCGCCCGGCCCGGGCCTCCCGGGCGCGGAGCACCGGGCCGTCGTAGCAGAGCCGGGCCGGCGAGGGGAGCGCGTCGGGGCGGGCGGCGTAGAGCCGGGCGATCTGGGGCGTGATGTCGGGTCGGATGGCCACCACCTCGCCGGAGCCCGGCTCCACGAACTTCATCACGTCGGCGAGCGCCGCGGAGGAGAGGCCGCGCTCCACCACGTCCAGGCGCTCCAGGGTGGGGAGGAAGAGGCGCCGGTAGCCGAACCGCGAGAAGACCCCCTGGAGCCGCCCGGACAGCTCCGCCAGGTGGGCCGAGTGGTCGGGGAGGAGGTCGCGGAGGCCGGAGGGAAGGGAGAGGTCGAGCATCGGGTGCGGACTCTAGCGCAAGTCCGCCCCCGGGGTGGACCCAGCGCGGCCCTACAGCTGGATCGCCTGCACCGACCGGACGTGGGGGAGGGCCCGCAGCCGCTCCAGGAGCGCGTTGCCGGCCGGGGAATCCACGTTGAGGAAGGCGAAGGCCCGCGAGCGATCCTCCCGGCGCGAGAGCGAGATGCGGGCGATGTTCACCCCCGCCTCGCCCAGCACCGTGCCCAGGTTCCCGACCACGCCCGGGGCGTCGTCGTTCTCGCAGAGGATCACCGGGCCCTCGGGGACCGCCTCCACCCGGAAGCCGCCCACGCGGACGAGCCGGGCCTCCCGCTTCCCGTAGACGGTCCCGGCCACCTGCGCCTCCCCGCCCTGCCCGCGGACCGACACGGTGATCAGGCTGGCGTAGTCCTGCGGCTCGGCCGAGCGCACCTCGCGCAGGGCGATCCCCCGCTCCCGGGCGAGGGCCGGGGCGTTGACCTCGTTCACCGGGGTCTCGAGGAAGCGCCGGAGGAGCCCCACCAGCGCCCGGGCGGCCAGCGGCCGCATGGGGCCGCTGGCGATCTCGCCCGCCACCTCGACCGTCACCTCGGTCGGGTTGAGGGGGGCGAGCTGGGCGGCCAGCGAGCCGAGCTTCTCCGCGAGCGGCAGGTACGGGGCGAGCTGGTCCATCACCTCCCGGGGGAGGCCGGGGGCGTTGACCGCGTTCTTCACCACGCCGTGGAGGAGAAAGGCGGCGAGCTGCTCGGCCACCGCCACCGCCACCGCCGACTGCGCCTCCTCGGTGGAGGCCCCGAGGTGCGGCGTGCAGACGAAGCCGTCCAGCGCCAGGAGCGGGTGGTCGTGCGGCGGAGGCTCCTTCTCGAACACGTCCAGGGCGGCGCCCCCCAGGTGCCCGGAGGCGAGCGCCTCCGCCAGGGCCCGCTCGTCCACGATCCCGCCCCGGGCGCAGTTGACCAGCACCGCCCCCTTCCTCATCCGGGCGAGCACCGTGGCGTTGACCAGGTTGCGGGTCTGCTCGGTCAGCGGGACGTGGAGGGAGACGACGTCCGCCTCGGCCCAGAGCCGGTCGAGCTCCACCAGCGTCACGCCCATCTTGGCGGCGGCGTCGGGGGAGATGAACGGGTCGTGGGCGATCACCTGCATCTTCATGGCCAGGGCCCGATCGACCAGCACCGAGCCGATGTTGCCGATCCCCACCACCCCGAGCGTCTTCCCCGCCAGCTCGCGCCCCTGGAAGCGCTTCTTCTCCCACTTGCCCGCCTTGACGCTTGCGGTGGCCGCCGGGACGTGGCGCGCCATGGCCAGGATCAGCGCCAGGGCCAGCTCCGCCACCGTCACCGAGGAGCCGCCCGGGGTGTTCATCACCACCACCCCGCGCCGGGTGGCGGCCTCGAGGTCGACGTTGTCCACGCCCACCCCGGCCCGCCCCACCACGCGAAGCCGGGCGGCCCGCTCCAGGAGCCGGGCGTTGACCTTGGTCGCGCTCCGGACCGCCAGCGCGTCGTAGCCCCCGATGATCTCCTCGAGCTCGGCCGGCTTCAGGCCGACCTTGACGTCGACCTCCAGCCCGGCCCGAGCGAGGATCCGGATCGCCTCCGGGGAGAGATCGTCCGAGACGAGGACACGGGCTGCCATGCGTTCACCTCCGCCGCTGCACCCCCCGGGCGCCGGCCGGCCCTCATCCTGCGGCCGCCGGCCGCCCGCGGGGAAGTGGTCCGGCGGGGCGGCCCCCGCGGCCCTCCCCCGCCCGGCGCCGCGTCGCACCCGGCGACAGCGGACCCCGCCGCCGCCCGGGACGACCGCCGGCCCGCGGCGGACTAGTTCCGGAGCCCGGCCAGCGCGAGCTCCACCACCTGCCGCTTGGCCCGGTCGATCTCCTCGTCGCTCCCGGCCGGCACGAGGCCCACCACCATCGCGGAGACGGCGAGCTCCAGCATCCCGAGGAGGCCGGCGGCCGCCACCACCGGATCGGCGCTGCCGCGCAGCTCGCCGCGCGCCTGGCCCTGGCGGACGACGTCGGCCACCAGGTGGACCGCCTTCTCGAACGTCTCCCGGGTGGACCCGGCGCGCAGCCCCTGGGGCGTCCGGGTCACCTCCAGGATCAGCACCCGCACCGCGGCCGGCGCGGTCTTGTAGACGTCGAAGACGAACCCGAAGACGCTCGCGATCTTGTCACCCGCGCTCCCCGGCCCGCCGTCGATGGCCGCCAGCGCGTTGATGAAGATGGTCCACTGCTCGGCGAAGACGCTCTCGAGCAGCTCCTCCTTGTTGCGGAAGTAGTGGTAGACGAGCCCGTAGGCCACCTCGGCGGCGCGGGCGACGTCCGCGATGCGGCACCCGTGGTAGCCCTTCTCGGCGAAGACGCGGACGGCGGCGTGGAGGATCGCGCGCCGCTTCTCGGGCTCGCCGGCGGGGCCGGCGGCGGAGCTGCGGTGGGTTCGGGCGTGGGAGGTCACGGGGTGATTCTCCGGTCGGGCTTCACCTGCCGGCAACTCTACTTGCCAGGCCCCGGCCCACCCGCCCCAAAGGGGGCCGCCGGCCCTCCCCTCCGTCAGCGCACCTGCGGCCGGTCCCCGGGGCTGAAGAGGTCGATCGAGATGCTCCCGCTCGGAAGGCCCCCGCAGTCGTTCATCCTCAGGACCGCCTTGGCCAGGAAGCAGTGGCAGGGGGAGTCCCAGACGAAGCTCAGGGCGTGCTGGAGGAAGTGGCCGGCCGGGACCTCCCGCTGCGGCGCGCTCGCGCTGCAGCCGTCGACGACCTGCGGCCGCGCCGCCACCAGGCCGTCGTAGCCGAGCGTGGCGGCGCCGAGGACGGCGCGCGCCTGGACCGTCCCCATCGCCGACGCGTCCATCTGCGCGGGGCGGAGATCGAAGAGCGGATCGACCCCCGCCATCAGCGTCCCGGAGCCCCCCGGCCCGATGGAGAGGAGCCCTCCCCGCAGGGCGTCGCCTCGCCGGTCCGCGAGCCCCAGGCTGGCGCGGAGCTCGGAGAGGTGATCGAGCCAGTAGGGATGCGACGGCGGCGGCGCGGGCACCGGCCGGTCGGCGAGCATGAAGGCGCGCCCCGAGACGTCCGCCGAGAGCCAGCCGGCGTGCCCGGCGCCGGCGAAGAAGGACTCGGCCGCCCGGCCCGCCGCCAGGTCGAGGTCCTGGCCCAACTCCAGGCGCAGGCCGGAGTCCTGCCCGTCGAGCCGGGTCTCGACCGCGACCCGGAGCTGCTGCGCGCTCCCCTGGGGGGCGGCGCTGAGCAGGCGGAACGGCTGCGGCTCGTCCCGGACGCGATCCCAGAGGTCGAAGGCCGGGACCGGCGCGCCGCCGCCCCCGGAGGCCGCGGTCACGAACCGGTACTCGATCCGGGGCGCGATCCGGTTGACCAGCGTGCCGAACCGGCGCGAGACCTCCGAGGCGAGCGCCACGCCGCCGGCGGCCCAGGCGGTCCCGTGCGTCCCGAGATCGTCGAGGTCGAAGCGGTAGCCGGCCGCCGCGCCGCGCAGGTAGGGCGTGAGCGAGGCCACCTCGCCGAGGAGCAGGGGCGCGGAGACCTCGGCGCGGGCGTCGAGCCGGGTGGCCGCCGAGCGGATGCTGGTCGCGCTCCCCGGGACGGTCTCGCCGTTCCAGTCGGTCGTGACGTGCGCGCCCGGATCGCCCCAGGCGACCGCCGGCCCGCCGTCGCCGGTCATGGGCGCGAAGCGCGAGAGCCCGAGCCGCCCGGAGAGCGAGAGCGGCCCGAGGGGCTCCGGGAGCAGCGTCGCCGCGATGGAGGGCCAGCGGTGGAAGACCGGGACGTCGGCGCCGAACGCGCCGTAGGGGCCCGCGGCGGGGTTCCGTGCGATGGGATCGAGGGGCTCCAGGTAGGCAGCGCTGGCCTCGATCACGCCGGCGTCCTTCGCCCAGGAGGCGAGCGCGTCGGAGCGGGCGTAGTAGGAGCTCCTCAGCAGGATGTCGGAGGTGAAGTCCCGGTACCAGACCGGATCGGTGGCCAGGGCGAGCTCGGCCCGGACCCGGGTCGCGTCCCCGACCTGCTGGGCGTGGGCTCCGTTGAAGGCGAAGCGGTCGCCCGAGGCGCCGCCGGGCTCGGCCTGGAGATCGTGCACCCAGTCGATCGCGATCCGCCCCTCCGCGTGCTCGGCCGGGGCCCAGCGGAGCTCGAGCTGCGCTCCGGGGCCCTGGACCGAGGCCTTCCCCTGCTCCACGGCGCTGGCGGTGTTCCCGAGCATGTACGAGGGCGTGACGGTGAGGTCCGCGCTCCGCCCGAGGGTGACGAACACCGGCTGGCCGATGGTGAAGCCGGTCGCCCCGGTCGACCCCATCAGCGTGGGGAGGAGGCCGGTCTGGCGGTCGCTCAGGGGGAGCGAGAGCCAGGGCAGCGGCAGGATGGGCACCGGGTGGTCCACCCCCAGGAACCGCGGGGTGACGTAGAGCACTGGCCAGGAGAGCGTCACCCGCTCGCCGGAGACCACGTCGGCCTCGCGGGCGCGGAGCTCCCAGGTGGGCGCGCCGGCCCCGCAGTCGCAGAGGGTGAGCCGCGCGCCCGAGACCTGGAACCGGCTGGTCTCCCCCTCGACGTGGTCGCCGAGCAGGACCCCGCGGTTCCGCCCGGTGCGCCGCGCCTGCTCGAGGGTGGCGGCGTCCCCGAGGGCGACCGGCCCGTCCTTCAGGAAGGCGACCACGCCGTCCGCCTGGAAGGGACCGTCGATCACGGCCCGCATCCCCTGGGCGGCGAGGACCCGCCCGACGTCGGTGAGGAGGACGTCCCCGGTCGCCTGCACCTCGTGGGTGGCCGGGTCCCAGATCGCGGAGCGGGCCCGGAGCACCACCAGGCCGCGCCGGATGACCACCCCGTCCTCGAGCAGGTACCGGCCGGTCGCCCCCTCGAAGCGCGCCGCCCCGGCCTCGGCCGACACGTCGCCGCCGCCGACGGTGAGCGGCGACACCGGGACGGCTCCCAGCCCGGCGAGGAGCCCGGCCGTGGCCAGGGCGGCGAGGGACGGCACGGGGGGCGCGCTTCGACGCTACCGCGCGGGAGCCGCGCCCTCCGCCTGCTCCCCCGCCTCGGCGCCCTCGGGCGCGGCCTCCTCCGCCGGGGCGGCGGGCGCGCCCGGGGCGGCGGCGGGAGCGGGGGCCGGCGCGGCGGACGAGGCCGCCGCCGGACGCTCGAAGTCGATGGCGAGCACGTCGCCCTCGATCTTCTGCTGGTAGGGGACGCGCTGCTTCAGCTTGATCTCGAGGACGTAGCTGGAGCCGCGGCGGGAGGGGGCGACCAGCGCCACCGCCGAGGCGAAGAACGAGGTGTCGAGGGGGCGGAGGTCGTTGCCCCGCGCCACCTTGGTGTTCTCCAGCTCGATCCGGATCGTGTTCTCGCCCACGTCCTGGATGTTGAACCGCGGGGTGACGGAGGTGCGGACGAAGACGCGCGAGGCGCCGGGGAGCTGCTTGAAGCCGACCTCGCGGAGCTTCGCCCGCGGGGCCTCGGCGGCGAGCTTCTCCGGGGCGGCGGCGGCCGCGCTCGGGGCCGGCGCGGCCGGGGCCTCGGCCTTGCCCGGCTGCTCCTCGCGCTCCTCCCCCGCGCCCGTCGGGCTCGCCTTGGGCTCCGCCTCGGCCACGGCCGGGGCCCGGGCCTTCGCCGCGGCCTGGGCCTGGGCCGCCGCAGCGGCCGCTGCCTGGGCCTGGCGGTCCGCCTCGGCGCGTGCCTCCGCCTCCGCCTGGGCCTTCGCGGCGGCGTCGGCCTCCGCGCGCGCCCTGGCCTCCTGATCCTCCCGCGCCTTCGCCTCCTGGTCGGCCCTGGCCTGCGCCTTGGCCGCGTCAGCGGCCGCCGCGGCGGCCGCCGCCTTGGACTCCTGGTCGGCGCGCGCCTGCGCCTCGGCCTTCGCCTGGGCGTCCGCCTTCGCCTGGGCGTCCGCCTTCGCCTCGGCGTCCGCCTTGGCCTGGGCCTCCGCCTCGGCCTCCGCCTTGGCCTGCGCCTCCGCGCGAGCCGCGGCCTCCTGCTCCTCCCGCGCCTTCGCCTCCCGCTCCCCCCGGGCCTTCGCCTCGACGTCCTCCGCCACCGCGGCGGTGGTCGCCGCGGCCGTGCCGGCGAGCGCCGCGGCGTCGGGGACGGAGGAGGCGCCGGCCTTCTTCGCCTGCGCCTTCTCCTCCGCCTCGGCGAGGGCGGCCCGCTCGGCCTCCTCGCGCTGCCGCGTCACCTCGCGGGCGCGGGCCTGGGCTTGCGCCTTGGCCTGGGCGTCCGCCTCGGCCGCGGCCGCCGCGGCCTTGGCCTGCTCGTCCTTGGCCGCCTGGTCCGCCTGCTTCGACGCCTGGGCGACGGCCGCCGCGTTGGCCGCCTTGGGGACGCGGACGAGCAGCGTCTCGCCCACGTCCTCGACGGTGGGGGGCGGCACCTCCGACGCGAAGGCGATCATCACCCGGGCGATGGCGTTGGCGTCGGAGCCGTAGGAGAGGTTCTTCACCAGGTTGATGGTGCCGTCGTTGACCGGGATCTCCGGGGGGACCCCCTGGAAGGTCGACTCGGAGAAGTCGATCACGAACCGCGGCGGATCGGCCATCGAGAAGGTGGTGAAGCTCGGCTTCTTCGAGCCCTTCACCGACAGCACGACCGTGTCCCCCTCGTCCTTCACCGAGACGGCGGAGATCACGTTGGGATCGGCTCCCCGGGCGGCGGTCGAGAGGCCGAGCAGGGCGAGCGCGAGGGCAAGGCGAGGGCGCATCGAGGGCTCCGCTGAGAGGTCGGCGCGAGGATAGCACGGGGAGCGCAGGGCCCCAAAAAAGCCGAGGGCTTATGGGGCGATATCTGCCTACCCCGCCTCCGCCCCACTCCCGGGGCCGCTCTGCTCGGCCCCCAGCAGCCCCCGCGCCTCGCCGACCAGGTAGAGGGAGCCGGCCACGCAGACCGTCCCGCCGCTCCCGGCGCCCTTCCGCGCGCAGGCGAGGGCCTCCGCCAGGCTCGCGTGGACATCGGCCCGGAGGCCGAGCGAGGCGGCCAGGACCCGGACCTCCTCGGCGGGCCGGGCCCGGGGCGTCGGGGGGGCGAGCAGGTGCAGGCGGCGGACCGCGGGCGCCAGCCCCTCCAGCATCCCCCGCAGATCCTTGTCGGCGAGCACCCCGAACACGAGCTCCACCGGGGAGCCCGGGCGCAGCGCCGGCAGGGCGGCGGCCAGGGCGGCGGCGCCCTGGGGGTTGTGGGCGCCGTCGAGGAGGACCCCTCCGACCTCCTCGAGCCGCCCCGGCCAGCGCGCCTCGGCGATCCCGCGGGCGATCTCGGCCTCGCCCACCGCCACCCCGGCCCGGGCCAGCGCGCGGAGCGCCTCCGCGGCCAGGGCGGCGTTGGCCCGCTGGTGCGGCCCGCGCAGCGCCACCTCGCCCTCGTAGCCGGGGGCGGCCACGGTGAAGGGGCTGCCGCGCCGCGCCGCCTCGGCGCGGAGCACCTCCAGGGCGCCGGGCGGCTGCGCGCCGTGCGCCACCGCGGGCACGCCCGGCTTGAAGATCCCCGCCTTCTCGAAGGCGATGCGCTCGACCGTGTCGCCGAGGAGCTGGGTGTGGTCGAGCCCGATCCGCGCCACCGCCGCCACCCGGGGGACCACCGCGTTGGTGGCGTCGAAGCGCCCGCCCAGCCCGACCTCGACCACCGCCGCGTCCACGCCCTCCTCCGCCAGGTGCAGCAGCCCGGCAAGAGTGGCGAACTCGAAGTAGGTGAGCCGCTCCGCCTCCTCCCCCGCCTCGTGCCACGGGCAGGCGCGGCGGATGGCGGCGATCCGCCGGTCCAGGGCGGCGTCGTCGACGGGGACGCCGTCCACCTGGATCCGCTCGTTGAAGCGGACCAGGTGCGGCGAGGTGTAGAGCCCGACGCGGCGGCCGGAGGCGCGCAGGGCCGCGGCGGCCATGGCGCAGGTGGAGCCCTTCCCGTTGGTCCCGGCCACGTGGAGGATCGGGTAGGCGCGCTCGGGGTGGCCGAGCGCCTCCAGGCCGCGCTCCATCCGCTCGAGCCCGAACCGCATCGCGAGCGGCTGGAGCCCGTCGAGGTAGGCGTGGGGCGAGGTCACGCTCCCCCGCTAGAGCAGGCCGAGGATCTGGCGGAGCCGCTCGCGCATCTCGAGGCGCGGGACGATGGCGTCGATCATGCCGTGCTCGAGGAGGAACTCCGAGCGCTGGAAGCCCGGGGGGAGCTTCTCGCGGATGGTCTGCTCGATCACCCGCGGCCCGGCGAACCCGATCAACGCCTTGGGCTCGGCGATCACCACGTCCCCGAGCCAGGCGAAGCTCGCCGCCACCCCGCCGGTGGTGGGGTGGAGCATCACCGAGATGTAAGGCTTGCGGACCGAGCGGAACCGGTGGAGCGCGGCCGAGGTCTTCGCCATCTGCATGAGGGAGAAGATCCCCTCCTGCATGCGGGCGCCGCCGGTGGAGCTGAAGACGATCGCCGGGATGCGCCGCTCGAAGGCGCGGTCGAGGACGCGGGCCACCTTCTCACCCACCACCGACCCCATGGACCCGCCCATGAACTCGAACGCGAAGGAGCCGAGCGACACCGGCTGGCCGCCGATGCTCCCCACGCCGGAGACGAAGGCATCCCGCAGCCCGGTCGCCTTGTAGGTGCTCCGGAGCCGGTCGCGGTACTTCTTCGCGTCGGAGAACCCGAGCGGGTCCTGCGGGGTGAGCTCGGCGTCCAGCTCCTGGAAGCTGCCCTTGTCGAGGACCAGCTCGAAGCGGCGCCGGATCGGGAGCGCGTCGTGCTGGCCGCACTTCGGGCAGACGTTCCAGTTCTTCTCGTACTCGGCCCGCGGCACCACCTCGCCGCAGGCGTCGCACTTGTACCAGATGCCCTCGCCCTTGGCGGCCGGGGCCGGCTGGGCGGCCGGGGTGGAGTCCTTCGACTTGAGCTTCTTCTGCTTGGAGAACCAGGCCATGTCCATCCTGTCTAGAACGTGAGCTCCTCGCCCATCTCGAGGACGCGCACGCCGGGGAGGCCGAGCTCGGCGAGCTCGGCCTTGAGCTCCGCCAGGTAGGCGGGCTTCAGGTGGTAGAGGAGCACCGGGTAGCCGTTCCGCTGGAGCTTCCCCAGCTCGCCCACCAGGGTGCGCGGGGTGAGGTGCCCCGAGCGATCGGCGAGCGGCTGCAGCGCGCTCGGGAAGGAGAGCTCGACGAGGAGCGCCCGGAGCCGCCGCTCGGCGTTCACCTTCTTCCAGAGGCGCTCCGTCGGGCCGGTGTCGCCGGAGATCCCGAACACGGTCTTCCCGTCCGAGACCAGGAGCCCGACCGACTCGACGGTGTGGTCGACCGGCACCGGCCGGATGCGGTACGGGCCGATGCGGAAGGGGCGCTCCGGATCGAAGGGGCGGATCTCCATCACCGGCCGGCGCCGGTCGGGGATCCGGGTGAAGTCGGGCCAGAGCCGGTCGTTGAAGAGGCTCTGGCGGAGGATCCGGGCGCAGCCCCGGGAGGCGTGGACCCGGAGCGGCCGGCGCCGGCGCCCCACCAGCAGGTCGGAGAGCAGCGGCACGTCCTTCACGTGGTCGAAGTGGGAGTGGGTGAGGACGATGTCGTCGAGCGCCAGCAGCTCCTCGAGGGGCAGCGTGGCGGTGAGGGCGCCCGCGTCGATGGCGAGCCGATCGTCCACCAGGAAGCAGGTGGTGCGGTGGGCGGGCAGCTCGCCGCCGGAGCAGCCGAGGACGCGGAGCCTCACGCCAGCCCCTCGAACTGCGCCTTCATCTGGAGGAACTCCAGGAAGTGGCGGAGCTTGGCCACGTCGGGCACCAGCACGACTCCCGGCTGGACCAGGACGATGTTGGACTTGAGGAGCTTGGCCAGCACCTCCTCCACCTGCTCGCGCCGCACCCCCACCCGCCCCGCCAGCTCCGGCGGCGACACGCCGACCGCGTGCCCCTGCGGCCCGCGCGCCGCCTTCTCCGCGGCGGTGGCGAGGAAGTGGACCACCCGGGTGGAGGCGTCGCGGAAGAGCAGGTTCTCGATCTGCTCGTTCGCCTCCTGGAGCCGGTGGGCGAGCTTCTTGATCATCCGGATGGCGATCTCGGCGTTGCCCCGGATCATCGCCTCGAAGGTCTTGGCGTCGATCACGAGGAGCTTCGAGGGCTCGGCGCAGGTGGCGGTGGCCGAGCGAGGCTTGTTGTTCAGGATCGCCATCTCGCCCAGGAACTCGCCCGGACCCATCACGGAGAGGATCTTCTCCACCTCTCCGACGCGCTTGGAGACGTTCACGCGCCCCTGCTGGACCACGTACATCTCGTTGCCCGGCTCGCCCTCGCGGAAGAGCACCGCGCCGCGCGGGAACTCCTTGCCGAAGCGCTGGAAGAGCTGGTCGTCGGACATGTCGAGCGCGCGCGCCCCGCGGCCCGCGGCGGCGATTCCGGCGAGGGGAGGCGGGGACGAACGGTCCTTAGCCGACTCCGCGAACGGCTGTCAACGAGAGGCCTGCGGCGCGGGCCCCGGCTGACGCGTCGCGTCGCCTGCCGGCCGCGCGCGGCGCTCCCGCCCCCTGAGGGACGCACCCAGCGTGAGCGGAACGCGCGACCCTCGGGTCAGCCGGGCCGGGAGGGACATGAGCCGACACCTCGGGATCGACGTCGGGGCCGAGACCGTCAAGGTCGTCGAGCTGCGCGAGACGGCCTCCGGCGAGCTCCGGCTCCAGCGGGGGGAGTCCTTCCCGCACGGCAAGGCGCCCGGGCCCCGGCTGCGCGAGGCGCTGCGGGGCTGGGGCTGGGAGCGGCTCTCCACGGCGGCGGCGACCGGCCGGCTCGCGCGCCAGCTCTCCCTGCCGCGCGTCCCTGGCCGCCTGGCCCTGGCGGAGGGCGTGCGGCTCCTCCACGGTCGCGAGCCCCTCACCGTGGTGAGCATCGGCAGCCGCGGCTTCTCCGTGCTCGAGCTGCCGGCGGCGGGCGAGCCGGTCCAGCGCCAGAGCGCCCGCTGCGCCCAGGGGACGGGCAACTTCCTCCGGCAGCTGGTGGAGCGGTTCGGCCTCTCGGTCGAGGAGGCGGCGGCGCGGGCGGCGGCGGCCGATCGGGCGGCGCCGCTCTCCGGCCGCTGCCCGGTGATCCTGAAGACCGACATGACCCACCTCGCCAACAAGGGCGAGCGGCAGGAGCGGATCCTGGCCGGGCTCTTCGACGCGATCGCGGAGAGCGCCGAGGCGCTGGTGAAGCCGCGCCGTTGCCCGCCGCGCGTGCTCCTGGCCGGCGGGGTGGCCCGCGCCGCCCGGGTCCGCGACCACCTGCGCCGCTTCCTCGAGGCGCGCGGGATGACGCTGGTGGAGACCGATCCCGAGGAGGCGCTCCTCCTCGAGGCGGCCGGGGCGGCGTCGCAGGCCGCCCGCCTGGGCGCGCGGCCGCCGCCGCTGGCCGAGCTGATCCGCCCGGCGGAGGAGGTCCGGGTGGAGACGCTCCCTCCGCTCCGCACCGCCCTGCCCCGGGTGCGGCGGCTGCCGGCCGGCCCGCCCGCCCCGCCGGCCCGACCGGGGGAGCTCCTCCTCGGGCTCGACATCGGGTCGACCGGCTCGAAGGCGGTCGCGCTCGATCTGGCCCGGCGGGCGCCGATCTGGGAGGCGTACGTCCGGACGCGCGGCGATCCGGTGGGCGCGGCCCAGGCGCTGGTGCAGGCCTTCCTCGAGGGTCCGGCGCGGGCGGGGGCGGTGCGCGGCTTCGGCGCCACCGGCAGCGGCCGGGAGATCGTCGGCTCGCTCCTCGCCACCTGCTACGGCCCCGAGGCGGTCTTCGTGCTCAACGAGATCGCCGCCCACGCGCGGGGGGCGCTCCACCACGACCCGCGCGTCGACACCATCTTCGAGATCGGCGGCCAGGACGCGAAGTACATCCGGCTCGACCACGGGCGGGTGGTGGACGCGGCCATGAACGAGGCCTGCAGCGCCGGGACCGGATCCTTCATCGAGGAGCAGGGGCGGCGCTTCGAGGGCTCGCCGGACGTGGCGCGGATGGGCGAGCTGGCGCTGGCGGCGGACGGCGGCGCCGCCCTGGGCCAGCACTGCTCGATCTTCGTGGCCGAGGTGATCGACGAGGCGGCGGCGGCGGGCGTGCCCCGGGACCGGATCCTCGCCGGCCTCTACGAGTCGGTGATCGCCAACTACCTGAACCGGGTGAAGGGGAGCCGCTCGGTGGGCGAGGTGGTCTTCTGCCAGGGGATGCCCTTCAGCGCCGACGCCCTCGCGGCCGCGGTGGCGCGGCAGACCGGGGCCGAGGTGGTGGTGCCCCCGAGCCCGGGGACGGTGGGGGCGCTCGGGATCGCCCTCCTGGCCGCCGAGGCGGCCGGCGCCGGCGCCCGCCCGGCCCTCGACCCGCGCCGCTTCCTGGGCGCCCGGGTGGCGAGGAAGGACGTGTTCGTCTGCGGGGCGTCGACCGGCTGCGGCGGCGCGGGCAACCGGTGCCGGATCGACCGGCTCACCACCCTGGTGGAGGGGGCCGAGCGGAGGTTCACCTGGGGCGGGGCCTGCGCCCTCCACGACCGGGGAACGCGCCGCCACGCCCTCCCCGACGGGGCGCCCGATCCCTTCCGCGCCCGGGCGGAGCGGGTGCGGGACCTGGCCGCCGAGCTGGCCGCCCGCGGGCGCACCGGCCCGAGGGTGGTGCTCCCCGACGCCTTCCAGCTCAAGGGGCTCCTCCCCTTCTTCGCCGCCTTCGCCGACGCGCTCGGGTTCCGGGTCGAGGTGGCAGGGGCCGGCGGCCGCGAGGCGCTGCGGCGCGGCGCCGAGGGCGCGAACGTGGCCTTCTGCGCCCCCATGCAGCAGTACCACGGCGCCATGGCGGCGCTGGCGGACGGGGGGGCCGACCTGCTGCTCGCCCCGATGGTGCGCGAGATCCCACGCGTGGGCGGGGAGCGGGCGGCGCAGCTCTGCCCGGTGGTGCAGGCGAGCCCGGACGTCCTCGGCTGGGACCTCCCGGCGGTGCGCTCCCGGCTGGTGACGCCGGTGTTCGACGTGGGGCCCGGGCCGCTCGACGCCCCCGCCCTGCTCGCCTCCTGCGAGCGGCTGGCGGCGGCGCTCGGCGCGCGGGAGGGCCGGTGGCGGGAGGCCTGGGCGGCCGCCCGCGCCGCCCAGCTGGCCTTCGACGCGGCCCTGCTCGAGATCGGCCGCGACGCCCTGGCGCGCTGCCGCGCCGGCGGGCTCCTCCCGGTGATCGTCCTCGGCCGCACCTACACCATCCACGACGAGGTGCTGAACTCGAACGTCCCCGCCCTGCTGCGGGAGCAGGGCGCGGTCGCGATCCCGGTCGACGCCTACCCGGTCGACGCGGGCGCGCCCCTCTTCCCCAGCATGTACTGGGGGCACGGGCAGCGCATCCTCCGGGCCGCCTGGCAGGTCCGGCGGACCGAGGGGGAGTACGCGCTCTTCACCTCCAACTACTCCTGCGGGCCCGACAGCTTCAACCTCCACTTCTACTCCTACATCATGGAGGGGAAGCCGTTCGCGATCATCGAGACCGACGGGCACTCCGGCGATGCGGGCACGAAGACGCGCGTCGAGGCGTTCCTGCACTGCGTGCGCTCGGACCTCGCGGGCCGCACGCGCCGGACGCCCGCCTTCGTGTTCACGGATCTCGAGCAGGTCGGCGCCACGCTGCCCGACCTGCGCCGGAGCGGCGAGACCGTGCTGATCCCGCGCCTGTCGGAGGCCGCTTTGGCGGTGACCGCGTGCCTGCGCGGGCTTGGCCTCCAGGCGGAGTGCCTGCCGCCGCCCGACTTCCGGCGGGTGGAGATCGAGCCCGCCGCGCTGGAGGACGTGCGCCGGCGGGGCGACGTGGCGCTGATCCCGCGCCTCGGGCCCGCCTCCGAAGTGGTCGCCGCGTGCCTCCGCGGCATCGGCG